>PWLF01000225.1 GCA_003559475.1 Bacteroidales bacterium | reverse complement strand
TTAAGATATACTCATATTCATCAGCAGCAATATTTGCAGTAGGATTAATCCATTCTTCAATAACAAACTCATCGCCATCAGCAAGAGCAACAACTCTTAAAGTATAATCGCCACTATCGTGGTTAACTAAACTTTTAAAAGAAAATTCAATTGCTTCACTATCTGTTGCATTAATAAAAGGGCTGACAAGATAAAACACTCCAACATCATTTGGAGCTGACCCGAAAGCCATTTCAGGCGTTTCTCCTCCTGCCCATTCAGTATTCTGAACACCAAAATTTTCTACATCTCTTTGCCAATAGGAAGGAATTTCGCCAAGAGAGAATCCTGAAAAATCTTCATATAAAGGGAGGTCATGCGTTTCTGTTCTTACAATAATATCATGAATATTAATATTATCCGAAGCGTTTGCAAGACGTAAAGTAATAGGTTCATCCGAATCTATGCTATAAGTCCAACTATTGCTTTCATCAGTTATTCCTGCAAATGTTTGTTCAAACTCCCAGCTACCGTCAACAAATATTTGCAATTCTATTGTTTCCTGCTCTGAACTAAATGTACTCATGCCTAACTCTATTTCCGTTACTGAGGGTAATTCCGGAAATTCTATGATCCCGGTAGTCTCACGAACTCTAACATGCCCTTCAGAAGCATCTCCTTCAACATTATCTTCAGGAAAAGAAGTACACTGTGTCATAGACAATTCAGCTATTCTATTACCTACAATAATGTCAGCATCAAAATTATTCCATATTATAATTTCGGCCCAAGATTGAAAATTTTCATTGACTATTTCAATTTCTTGCTGTCCCAAGCTATTTATACTATATAGCACAAACAAGCCCGTAAAAAATAATTTAATTGATTTTTTCATTTTTAATTTGTTTTTGGTTAATAATTAATTCTTTATCATTGTTAAAAATTTATACAACTCACTCTTAAAAAATATTTTACTGCAAATTAAGCATATTTTTTTCTAAAAATAAAATTTTTGAATTGCTTAATTATTAAACTAGTAAAAATAATATATTCAAAAAACTCTATTTGCTTATATTAAGAAGCTCAATCTCAAACTCATAAAGAATATTATAAAGATTTTTTACTTTATCCGGCTCTTTAAACCATAAAGCAGTTGAAATTTGCGGGATGTTTCTCAATTTTCCGGAAAGTTCATTTAAATCTATTCTCATTTCTTTTGATTTTAAAATCAAAAGAAAATCTATTCCTTTTGGCTCAGGCAAAAGTTTATATTGCTCACTTTTATTTGAAAGAAGATAATACTTTAATTGTAAGTTTTCATTTTTATAGTAAAACATAGAGAACGATGCTTTCTCTTTATTTTTAAAAGGAGTAAGTAAAACATCTTTTTCTCTGCAAAAATCTGCATTTAAATATTTATTTATTAACCAACATAGCCTATAGTCCTGAATCCCGGCAAAAACACCAACGACCTCAAAATCAGGAATATACTTTAAGTCTAATTGTAGTTTTTTTGACATTTTAAAAACTAAATTGGTTGATTAATAAAAAATCCTTTATCTTGCATTATAAAAATATAAAATTATCTACAAAGTTATCGTAAAAAATTTTTACTTTTAGCAAAATTTTAGAGTAAGCTTTTAATTAAATTATCAAGCGAATATACATTAAAAGTCTGACAATCTAACTTAATAAAATAATTGGTTAATAAAATTGAATTTAAGAAGTGAAATTTAGCACAAAAAGTTTTCTTTTAGCGGTATTATTTTTTATAATACCATTGATAGTTAAAACACAAGACATAGAATTTATAGGGAAAATACATTTTGATGCATTTTATGGGATTAAAGATTCTGATTATTTCAGCAATGGGTTTAACAACAGAAGAACTCGAATAGGAATCAAAAGTGAAATAGCTGATTCGAGAAATGCTATAATCGAAATAGATGTTGCCGATGGTGTATTATCACCAACAAACATTTTCATGCAATTTAAATTAAAAAATGATGCTAATATTTGTTTAGGGCATTTTAAGGTACCTCAAGGATTAAATGAACTTACAAGTTCTGATTATATAGCTTTTGTTGAAAGAGCAACACCAAACAATTTATTTTCCGACTCTCGGCGTATTGGAATTGCTTATGAGCAATATTTAGATCTATTTGGTTTTAAAACCATGATATTTGGCAGAAAATTAGGGGCCAGAGATATGCTAAACAGAGATATGCCTATTGGAGGAGCTTTCAGAGGATTTGCTTCTCCAAAAACCGGTACAGGGAGGCTTCATATTGGAACTTCCATAGTATATGAAAATCTTATGGATAATAACGAAGTTATTTTTAGTGATAATCCTGAAGCTAGAGACAGCAAAGGTGGTAGCATTAAATTTATAGGCACTAAAGTTACAGATGTTAATCAAACCTTGAAACCGGGAATAGAGTTGTTATATATTAACGGGCCTTTTTTAATAGAAGGAGAAGTTTTTAGCGCTGTAATAAATCGCAACTTTTATGACAGCCCGCTGTTTTATGGTTATTACTTACAATCAAGATATGTCATAACCGGAGAAAATCATTCTTATTCTAAAGGTTCTTATAAAGGATTAAATTCAAACCGAGAATCCGGAGCATGGGAAGTTGCATTAAGATATAGTTTTGCTGATTTAAATGATGCAGGTATCACAGGAGGTAAACAAAGAAATATCTCTTTAGGAATAAACTATTATCTTACATCAAAAATAAGATTTATGGGAAATGTAGTTTTTACAGATACGGATATTTTAGAAACGAACCCTGTATTGGGTGTTATAAGAGCACAATATACTTTATAAACAATTAAACAAGTTATTATTTATTCTTCAACATTCCTCACACACCTTACGGAAAACCCATAAGATTTATTACCATAACTTCTAAAAATATTACCAAGGTTGTATGTCATATATCTGCCCCAAGTTCCTTCTTCTTCGTTTGCAGACCACCAAATACCGTAATGACCTAATTTTTGAAATTCACCGTAACTATCACGTAATCCACCGGGAAGAGCAGAGAATCCAAACTTATCTCTTTTAACATCATTAATATCGTCAGCATCCCATCTAGGGTGCTCATCAGTATCATATTTCCCTTCTAAAGGAGTATCAACTTGCCGGCAAGATTTCAACGCATTAGCAACATTCTCATTTGTAATTTCCTTATAATTTTCAACTAAATAACTGGTTAATTCAAGCCAATCTTCATCGACAGGAACACGCCAACCTTCGGGACATAACCCTCTATCGTCACTAACAGCATACCAATTATAAAGTTTTCCATACGATTCTAACATATTTTCTTCAGAATCAATCCCTTCAATAATTTCGTGTGAATAAATGGAATAGGCTCCCTCCTTAGTTTTTTCCCATTCTTCATTTGATAAGCCTGAAAGAATTTCCGTGCCATCATTATAACGAGATACTCTCAAATTTTCTGACATCCAATCCTGATCTCCAATCCTAATAAAATCATACTCATTTCCGTATATGTCAACGACAGTACCAACTTTAAGACTAGAAGAGTCAAAATCTTTTTTATCTTTTTCAACACAACCAAAAAGAGATAGTATTAAAAAAATGATAAATAAATTACACTTGATATAAGATAATGGGTTTTTTCCAATTAACATTTTTATTTGCTTTTATTTATAATTATATTTTATTTGAAGTACAAATATATAACTTTATTAAAAACAAAATAAACTTTTTCGATTTTTTTGTTAAATATTTAATATAATATTTTTGAAATTAAAAGTACTTAATAAATTTGAAATTCGTTTAAAAAACAAACAATTACAAATGGAAAATCACAAACACTTTTTAGAACTTGCTACAAAAATTGCTGTTGAAAGTGTACTTGAAAGCAATGGAGGGCCTTTTGGAGCGATTATTGTTAAAGATGGAAATATTATTGGAAAAGGCTATAATAAAGTAACCTTTTCTAATGACCCTACTGCACATGCGGAAATAGTAGCGATAAGAGATGCATGCAATCATCTTAACAGTTATCAGCTAAAAGATTGTATTATTTATTCTAGTTGTGAACCTTGCCCGATGTGCATGGGAGCAATTTACTGGGCAAGACCTAAAATGCTTGTTTTTGGAGCAACTAGAAATGATGCAGCAAAAGTAGGATTTGACGACTCTTACATATATGAAGAGATTTCTAAACCACATAGTCGTCGCTCAATAAAAACAATTCAAATAAAAACAAGCAACCATTTAGAACCTTTTAAAGAGTGGACTAAAAAAGAAAATAAACTGATATACTAAAAATATTTATTTAATCATGCATCATATTGAACCATATTGTTCATGGAAAAGCATATATGACTCTTATAAAGATACTAATTCTCCACTATTTGGCAAAACAGACAACAATTACGAATTTACTGATGTAATATATAATCATTACATTCACCCACAATGGGACAATATTGGCTCTCCTACCCTTTTTATAAAAATTTTATATGCCAATTATGATATGGGGTTTTGTGTTATTGAATTAATGGGAGAGTGGAATGATTGCTTACATAATGACATTATGTATTTTAAAAGGAATATCGTTGAACCTTTAATAAATAAAAATATCCATAAATTTATTCTTATAGGAGAAAACATACTTAATTTTCATTCATCAGATGATTGCTATTATGAAGAATGGTTTGATGAAGT
>PWLF01000181.1 GCA_003559475.1 Bacteroidales bacterium | reverse complement strand
ATAAAAGGTAAAATTATGAACACTTGGCTCCAACTCAGCATTATAACTTGTTAATTTCCTGCCCGTAATATCATAAACATTAATTGTAAAAACATCTTTCTCTGCAACGCCGATATCTATATGTGTTTTTTTGGAAAATGGATTTGGATAGTTTTGAGAAACATACAAGTCATTGTATGTCCCATGTATCTCGCCAATATCCGTTGAAAATGGCAGCACTAAAACGGTATCGGGATAATAGAGAATTTTTTCGGCATCTTGAGTAAGATTTTCAACAACTATACTATCAAGCGGATGCCATGAACACACGTAGTTTGTAGTAAAACGCAGTGTTATCTCATCATCGTTTGCTTGAAGATTATACACTGTTAACAGTGCAAAAACTGATAAAAGTAATTTGATTTTTTTCATTTTTGTGAGGTGTGATTTAAATAAAATTTTATTAAGAGCTATTCAAAGTTACAATTTTTTTTAAATCTTTTCACTTTTTGCCTGCATTTGCTAATTGAACTTAGTATTGAACTTTCATTAAACTCAGGGATTAATTATTTTTGAGATCTGCAAATAAAATCCTTAAAATTAATTACGTTGGAAAATTCAAAAGTTTTTTATTACTCTAAACCCTAACTACTCTTTCCCTTCAAGCCATTTTTTAAATGCTGATACTTTATCAATGCTGACAAGAGCATCTTCTTCAGGTTTAGGTTCTATGTCTAGTTTTAGACGACTTGTTGAGTAAATATGAACCTCTTTAATTGCTTCTAATGCGACAAGCATTTGACGGTTAATTCTGAAAAACTTTGTCGGGTCAAGCTCTTTTGAAAGTGCATCTAGACTAAAATCAACATAAAATGTTCTTCCATCATATAGATAAGCTGAAGTTATACCACCTTCGCTTTTAAAATAACCTATATCCGAAGAAGCAAAAGTTTTAATTTTTTGCCCTATTCTCACAGAAAATCTCTCACGATAGCTTTCTTCTTTTTTTACTATAAGGTCATATAACTTATTGAACTCCTTGTCAACTGAGGAATCCGATTTAATCTCGCTATACTTTTTCAGGGCATCATTCAGCTCCTCCTGAACAATAGGTTTAAGCAAATAATCTATACTTTTCAGTTTAAATGCCTTAATTGCATATTCATCAAAAGCGGTTGTAAATATTATTGAACTATTAATTTTCACTTTATCAAATATTGCAAAGCTAAGGTCATCTTCAAGGTGAATATCTAAAAAAATCAGCTCCGGATGCGGATTGTTTTCAAACCATTCGATTGATTCCTCAACAGATTCCAGCTGCGCAATTATATCAATATCCTTATCGTAAGAAAGGATCATCTTTTTAAGTCTTTCTGAAGCCAATGCTTCATCTTCTATTATTACAACTTTCATGGTCATTATTTTTTATCGTTTATATTTGAAATCAAAGGTATTTTAGCAATAAATTCCTTATTCGTCATTTCAAAAACCGGCTCTTTTTCAGTTAAAAGAGAATACCTTTTACTGATATTAACTACCCCTACGCCTGTGGAATTCATTTGAGATTCGCGGTTTTGCAGGTTGTTTATGATATTTAAATAATTGTTTTTATCAATAAACATTTCAATTTTCAGCGGACTCTTTTTTGAGAAGGTATTGTGTTTAATTGCATTTTCAATAAGTAGTTGTAAAGCAAGCGGTACAACATAATATCCATCAAAATCTTTTTCTTTAAACCTTATATCAACAACTATCTTATTTGCAAACCTTATATCAAGCAAGAATATATACGCTTTAAGGAACTCCATTTCTGTACTGAGGGCTATAACATCCTTATCTTTATTTTCCAGAACATGCCTGTAAACTTTTGATAGTCTTTCCGTAAATTTCTCAGCCAAATCAGCATCAACTTTAATAAGAGAGGTTAACACATTTAAACTGTTGAACAAAAAGTGCGGATTAACTTGTTGCTTAAGTACTTCAAACTGCGACTGAAGATTCTCTTTTTGAAGTTTCAGAAGCTGTGTATTGACTTTTGTAAGTTGTTCTGTGCGTTCTTCAACTTGTTTTTCAAGATTCAGATTAAGCGTTTCCAGTTCTTCTTTCGCTTTACTCAAAGACATTTCAGCTTCTTTAAGTTCTGATATATCATTAAATATTGCAAGATAGCCATCTTCCAACAAAGCTGTGTAAGCTATTACATGTTTTTCCGTACCATCTTTGCATGTCATCACTATTTCATAGGGTTCAATTTGCCCCTTATTATTTTTTGCATTTTCAGTTGCATTCAGCCATATTGATGAAATCTTCTCCCTGTAATTTTCGTCAGGATATATTTTTCTAAAATATGTTTTAAAGTCAGGTATATCTTCTATTTTATATCCGAAAAGATTTGTAAACATATCATTTACAAATGATATTTTCCCATCTATATCAGCAAAACTAATAGCAACGGGAGAAGTCTCAACTATCCGTTTAAACTTTTCTTCTGCCTTTTTAAGTGCAATATCTGCTTGTTTTTTCGCTGTAATATCCGTCGTAATGCCATCAAGATAAACAATATTGCCTTTTTTATCATACGCCGGCTGACCGTTTTCATGAACCCACACCGTATTGCCGTTTTTATGAATAACTCTGAAATCTAGAGAATATGGTTTTTTGTTTTTTACAGAATCTTCTACAGCCTCTTTCACTCTTGCAGCATCCTCAGGATGAATTATTTCTGAAAAACTGATGTTTTTATTATCAATAAAATCCGTTGCATAATATCCTGTAATATCATAAATCTTGTCACTGTAAAACTTTGCAGTAAAATTTTTATCATAAAGGCATCTTGAAACGGCTCCTATCAAATTGGAAATTATGTTGTTAACTAACTCTTGCGTTTCTTTCAATTCTTTAGAATATTCATCTTTTTTGCGTATTTCATCCTCAAGTTCTTTATTCAATATCTTTTCTTTTTCTATCAACTTTTGTGCATAAAGATTTTTCTCTTGTGCAATTTTTACCTCTGTATCAAGTTTGGATTTTTCTTCAGCTTCAAGCAATTGCTTGTTTAGAAAGCGAAAAACGGAGTTTTGCAAGTAAATACACAATAAGCCGATAACTGCAATATATACAGATTTAAATATTTGAGAAATAGGTGAAAGTGATAAAAATTCGTTATAAAGTAAGGGGTTTTGATAATAGTTGGTAAAATAAACCAGATTATACCCTAAAAGTGATATAAAAATAAGATACATTAAAAGTCCTCTGTCAATCCTGAAAGTGTATATTACAAAAAACAGGGGTATAATAAAAATAGTTGCTGCTGCAGATACTGCTGTATAATCCGACAATTGAGCCATCCCGTAAATGTGATATGAAATTACGGCAATATCTATTGTTGCACCTAAAAACCTTAAATACCTCGGATCGTAATTTTTGTGTAGCGCTATAGAGAAAAAAACATTGGAAAGAAAATAAATGCTAAGAAAAATAATTGCATGCTTTGAAACCTCTTGATGTCCTAATGAATATTGTATTATTAAAAGTGCTGTAAGCAACAAAACAAATACCCAACGAAAGTAAACGGAGATACGCGCACCCCTTAATTGTTCCTCTTTTAAAAGTGTTTTAGGTAACTTTATCTTTAAATTTTGCATCCTATAATTTTTATATTTGATTGCAAATTTAAAATCTAATTGGAATAAATTTGATTATTTTTTGCTTTTATGATAATTAATTAATCTACGAGCTAATTATTTTAGTTGCTACCTCCTTATAATTCTGCTTCCAATGATTATATTTAATCCTACGTTTATCTCAAACCCAAAATCATCTACACAAGGTTCCTGATATATAATCTCGCTTATATCAACTGTTTTATAAAAATTGTTGCCGGTTATTTCATTAAAAACAGCTTTTGTATCAAACTCAAAATCTTCAGTATTCGATTCTTGATAAATAATCTCACTTATATCCGCCTTTTTACCAAAATTGTTTTTGGTTTTTTCATCTAAAACTGCTTTACTTTCAAAATCAAAGTCATCAGCATCCGGTTCCTGATAAATAATCTCACTTATATCAACTGTCTCGTAAAAATTTCTTCCGGTTATTTGATAAAAAACGGCTTTTGTATTGACCTCAATGTCATCAATATCCGATTCCTGATAAAGAATTTCTGTAATATCAAATTTTTCATCATCAACATTATGTTTTTTTGTTGAATCATAAGCGTTTTCTCCAACAACTGTAAAAGAGATAAAGAAGAAAATGCTTGCTGCGAGAGTTTTTAATTTAGTTTTCATAATTATTGGTTTTTTTAGTTTAATTAATTATTTTTTTTAAAGTTCAATTCTAAGACGATTATGTATAAGTATTAGTTACAAATTATTATTAAATTATTTCTATGACAAATTTAGGTTGTACGGCTTGTTTAATAAAATTATTTTTTATGAATGCCTGAAAATTCATCATGAAACATCTTTTTTTGGTTTTGAATAAAATTATCATTTTCAAAATGCATATCTTAATCGTAAACTTAGTCCTATATTAATCTTATTTCTTTTATTTATTTCATTTTCATACAATGCAAATACGGGTTCTTTAAAAGAAGTTGATGTGTCGGCATAGTTCCATGAAATTGTCGGACCTGCGAGTAAGCTAAATCTGTCATCTATATTGTACCCGTAATTTATTGCTAATTGCGATAACTTGTAAAAATCTGAATCTATAAAGTTAAATCCTCCATAAAAGCTTTTTTCTGAGATCTCAACATCAAAAAATGAAGAGCTGTATGTTTTGTATTCGGGATTTATGAATGATCTATCGCTAATAGGGATAATTGTCCCAATTCCAAACCCTGAGGCAAGTTTATCTTCAAATTTTTCATTATACGACATGCTAAAAATTGTGTAGAATCTGCTTACCCCTATTTTAAAATCAAGATTTAAAGGATACAATTCATTAGCAGATAATTCAAATGCTTTATATCCGCCTTTTCTGACTATAGATAAAAACCCTACGGGCATTCCGTTTTCCAGGCTATCAACATAGTTCACAAACCCTAATTGAAATCCGTTTAATTTTTGGGCTACGTTTACAAACCCTATTCCAAAACCGTTTAAATCTCCTGTATTATTAACATATCCTAATTGAATACCATTTGTTGCTTTGGAGGCGGTATTAACAAAGCCCCACTGCATACCATGAATTCTATCCGTTGTAGCATTTACAAAACCCAATTGTGCTCCTGATACGGACTCCTGAACAGCATTTACAAAACCTCCCTGAAATCCGGATAACCCTCCTCCTACGAGATTAACATATCCCAACTGTATGCCGGATAAATCTTTTTGGTTTAAATTGACAAAACCAATCTGTGGATTTTGTTGATTGCCCTTTGCAATATTTACAAAACCGATTAGCGGTAGATTAAAATTATCCGGTACTATATTAACAAATACCGAATAAAAAGTCGTTTCACTCTCCGTTTCATCAGCAGTTTCTTGTGCTAAAGATACTGAAGGAGAAGCTATAATTAAAACCGCAAGTAATAAAACTATTGTTTTCATTTTTTATAAACTTTAGTTAATAAATTTATTTTGCTGATTGCTTTCATTTATGTTAATTTTTGAATTTATTGCTTAAAAAATATCTAAACTCCTTTTAAAACTATAATTTTTCCGCTCTTTTCTGCCAAAAGAAAAAAATGAGTGAAAACACCAACATTTGAGAAAATATCTCAGGAACTCCAATAACAAGACTTTCAAAAAACTCAGCTATTGTTCCTTGAAAAGTTATAAATTCTCTTAAAAAAATCGGAGAGCCGAGTATTGTCAGCCCTGCAAGCAACAGGTAGAGATATGCCCAACCGTGATTTTTAGATATATAGCTATGATAAAAAGGATATAACAGTAATGCCAGGAAAATTCCTCTAAAAATTTGACCGCCAAAAACTAACATAACAGCAGGCAGGTTTTCCAACTCTCTCCATAATTCAAAAACTTCTATACTTTCTAAAGCCTCCCTATATCCCGCTAGTTGGTAGAAAATACTTCCTATTACCCAGTAAGTAACTAAATGTACAACTGCAAATCTTATAGTGTAACCTTTTATTTTGTGCCGGTTTGGAAAAAAGTCATAGTCAGCCTTAAGATTTTCCGTTTCAGAAACATGCGATTCCCATTTAAAAATAAGCCATACAAAAAGGAGCATTTGAAAACCGGCGCCAACTAGTACAAAAAGATGTTCTGAAAATGGAGTTGTAGTATATATAATTCCCTCGATAGAGCCGGGTTGAGGTTCAACAGAACCAAACAGAGCCAGCGCCCACATGGAAGCAAAAAGAATAATCTTTCCGGTCTTATTCCTGAATATCAAACCGTAAAACGGATAAAAAATAAGCGCAAATGCAATTCCCCTCAAAATCTGGCCTGCAATTGCATAAAAATCAAATAGCCTGTAAGGCTCATAAAAATCAAGTGCTATTCGCTTTGTTTCAGGTAGCAAACTCTGAAAATTTAAAAAAAGAATCGCTGTTATAGCATAACAAACAACATGAACTGTAGTAAATCTACCTAAATAGACTAACAAATGGGGTTTTTTTGATTTTTTCATGACTTAAAAATTTAATTATCAATTAATATACTATTTTAATATTTTTAAAAAGAATTAAAACAATCCTCCACCTTGCGGAGCAATTTCTTCACGTTTTCTATTATTTTGAAAATTATTGATTGTATATCTTATTGAAAACATCACAACTTGTTGTTCCATATTGTATGTAAAATCTGTACTCCCTGTTTTATCATGTGCTTCAAACTTATAAACCATTGTTTTAAAAACATCGCGTACGCTTAATGTAGCGGCTAATTGATTATTAAAAAATTCTTGGTTTAAAGCCAGATTTACTCCGTAAAGTCCACCTGTTCGCCCTTGGTGAGTTATGCTTGGACTTTGATAAATACCGGTAATTTGAAAGCGAGTACTTTCTGTTGCCATTATATTCGCATTAATGTTAAAGTTATATCGCAATGCTTCTGAATCAACATTTTCATTTATTAAATCAGAATCTATTGAATAGTTATAAATATTAGTACTTATAAATGAATTAAAATACTCGGAAAATGTAAGATTTGATGATAATTCAACACCATATGAATATGAGTTTCCAACATTAATAAAGCTCGTTCTAATTCTGCCATCCTGTTGCGTAGTCAAGTCTTGTGCAAAACTGTTTTGGTTTTTTCTGTAATATGCTTCCCCTGAAACAAATCCAATATTAATAAATCTTATATAGTTAAGCTCATAAGAATCTGTGATTTCAGGCAATAAGTCAGGTGTTCCTTTTTGGTACATATAGCTATCAGAATATGTAACAGAAGGATTAAGAAACCTTGATTCAGGTCTGTTAATACGACGACTGTAGCCTGCCTGTAGCCTTTGGTTATTTGGCAATGTCCTCGTTAAGTGAACTGTAGGAAAAAAATCAATCTTTTGATAAACATAGTCTTTATCAACTGTCAGGCTTCTATCTGTATATTCTGCCCTTAGACCTCCCTGATATTCAAAACCAACAAACTCGCCGCTATATGTTCCATATAATGAGTGAATATGACGCAAATAATACATATCACTATGGAGTTTCATATCTTCAAGCCATTCATCATCATTTTCTATAAAATTGTAATATCTAAAAACCCCATTTTCATCTTTAAGTCTGTACTGATATCCTGCTTCAATATTTGAATTTTCGTTAAATGATTTTGAGTAATCAGACTTCGCACGGAATTCGATATTATTTGTATTGATTTTACTCCAATTTGAATCTGTAAACAATTCCTGTCCATCAGGTGAATCCAACAATGTTTCTTTAACTAAAGATGAAAAGCCTCCATCCCATGTTGAAAGGAATAAAGAGTTACTCCACTTAGAGTCTTTTTCAGAGTTATGGTCAAAATTTAAAACTCCATTAATATAATTTCCGTTTAAGCCTAAATCTGCATAACTACTTTTAAATATATTTGAATTTTCTAAAGTTTCAATAACATCAGAATCCATTTCTTGGGCAAAACCCAAATACCCATATTCGCCGGTAAAAGAAAGAACATTTCTATCGTTAATATGGTAATCCAAACCTCCCGAAACAGCGTAAGGGTCACTATTCTCAAAACGGTCATTAAATTGGTGTACAACTCTTGTGTTATCATCAAATATTGTTTTATTCCAAACCTCCGCAGATGTAATTCTTGGTCTTTCAGCATATCTTCCGCTAAAGAAGTAGTTTAATTTATCCTTTCTATAGTTAAAAGAAAAATCGCCACTACGTTTCCGGGCTGTTCCGGCAGATGCATTAATTAACCCATTAAATCCGTCTTGATAGTCTTTTTTCATTATTACATTAATAATTCCTGACGACCCGTCAGGGTCATATTTTGCTGAAGGGTTTGTTATAACCTCTACTTGTTCTACTGCTCCTGCAGGAATTTGCCTTAAAGCATCCGAACCGCTTAATGATGATGGACGACCATCTATTAATACAGTAAAAGAAGAGCTACCCCTTAACATAATATTGCCTTCTGCATCTGTTTGTATTGATGGCAGGTTTTCCAAAGCTTCTACTACTGTTCCTCCTGCTGATTGCAAATTTCTGTCAATGTTTACAATCCTTCTGTCAAGCCTGTATTCCAATGCACTTCTTTCAGCAGAAATTTCAACCTCAGTAAGTGTTTCATAAGCCTTAATTAGATTAACCGGCTCAAGATACTGCCTGTTTTTTTTATCTGATATTACAATATCTTCAACTATCTGCTTGTTATACCCAAGAAAATTTATTTCAATATAATACTCTCCTTCAGATATTCCTTCAAGAAAAAACTCTCCATCATCACAAGTAATAGTACCTGTAACCAAACTATTATCTGCATCACTATATAATGCAATTGTGGCATAAGGAATTTCCGTAGAATCTTCTGAATCTATAACATTTCCGATGATTACTCCACTTACTGTAGCAGAACTACTATTTGAAGCTAATGTCAAAAAAGGAAGAGAAAAGAGAAGTAATAGTTTTGAAATTTTTAAAACAAAACTTTTTCTTAATTTAATGGATAACTTTTTCATAGTTGCATACTTTTTATTTATATTCTATTTAACTTATAGGATTTCTGAAAAACCTCAACAAAAATGAATTATTAGTTTTGAAAAACATTTACAAACTCCTTATAATAGAGTTTAAAGCCAAAGAAACATCCACCAATTTTGAGCAATCTACACCTGTTAAACCATCTTTTGCAATGTGCATAATTCCTTGATTATCCTTAAATAATTTAGATTTTATTGTAATACCGGGCAAACCTTTCTTAAAAAAAATACACTGACTCCCCTCCTGCAATTCCGGAGCATCAGCAATTAGAGGGAATTCATGTAAAACTTTATTTGCTTTTTCCCTTTTATTTTTTGAAACATTGTAAAAAGAAAAACTTGTATCTGTAAATCTATATCCCGGGCTATCAACATTAATATACAACAGGATATCATCTTTTTGGGAAATCTTGTTATCTAATAATTTCTCTTTCCCAACAGCATACTGATTTTCACAGTTTAATGCAACCATTTCAATTTGCTTATCTCCGGAATAATCTTTAAGTAGATCTGCCAACAATAATAGCACAACAACTCCTGCAGAGTTATCAATAGCCCCCGACGGGCTTTTATTTGAATCAATATGAGAGGCGATAACAATTTTTTTATTATTATCATCACCTTTTTTACCTATTACATTATATGCTTTTCCGTAAAGACTTTCAATATTTAAAGTTAGCGTTGTTGCTTTTGCTGTACATTTTAAAATACTTGCGTTTTGTTTCATATAAAACTGAGGAATATTTAAACTCTCTTTTTCTTCATTTTTGCAATCAACACCATTAAACTCCTGAATATGAGTATTCCATCCAAAAAATTCAAGCTCATCCCTGAAAATTTTTGTTGCCTTTCTATTGCCTTCGCTTCCAACCGGACGTTCTCCTATATGTAAGCTAAGGGCTTTCATAAAAGACAGGCTTTTTGCGTTAAGATATATTTTATTCATAGCTGTACGTTTCTAAAAGTTCACTACAAATATGGTGTGTTGGCTAATAAATAAAAAATGAATCTTAGTGAGTGACGGTTTTTGTATTATGAATGGAAAAAAGACGTCATTAAATCAAAATTTAATAATTATAACTTTTTCGTTTATCTTTGCCGACTAAATTTTAATTTAAAAATTCACATTAAGCTATGGAAGTAAGGATTGTAGTTATTTCGCTATATGTTTTGATGATTTTTATTGTCGGTTTTGTTGGTTTACGCAGAACTAAATCATTTAATGATTTTTTCCTCGGTGGTGGTAAAGTTGGAGCATGGATGAGTGCTTTTTCTTATGGCACAGCATATTTTTCAGCGGTATTATTTATTGGTTTT
Source organism: Bacteroidales bacterium (assembly GCA_003559475.1). Taxonomy (GTDB): domain Bacteria; phylum Bacteroidota; class Bacteroidia; order Bacteroidales; family UBA7960; genus PUKZ01. The sequence goes on along the minus strand of PWLF01000181.1, from coordinate 7,151 downwards.
GCCGGAAATTTAGGTTGGCAATTTGGTTTTTCAGCCTTGTGGATAGCTTTTTTCAATGCTTTGGTAGGAGTTTTTTTCGTATGGTCAGTGCTAGGCTGGCGAATTAAGCGAATTACAAGTGAAATGGGAGTCGCTACTATGAGTGAATTCCTTGAAAAAAGATATGGTAGCAGCTTATTCAAGCTATTATCGGCAATTGTTATTTTTATCTTTATGATACCATACTCTGCTGCCGTTTTTATGGGGTTGTCATATCTTTTTACTGTTAGTTTTGGAATACCTTACATATACGCTCTTATTTTCATGGGAAGTATAACAACGATGTATTTGGTAATGGGCGGATATAAATCTATGGCAATGATAGATATGATTTTTGGTATGATAATGGTTGTGAGTGTGTCCATATTACTATTTAGCACTTTGGATGCCGGTGGAGGTTTATCAAACATTGCAAGCAACTTGGCTTCAATTGATCCAGACTTAGCCGGTACCGTGGGTCCCCCGGGATTTTGGGCGTTATTTTCTGTTATTTGTTTGACAAGTATTGCGCCGATTGCAATGCCTCAGCTGGTGCAAAAATTCTATGCAATTAAGGATAAAAAAGCTGTAAGAGTTGGAATAATAGCATCAACAGTGTTTGCAGTTTTAATATGCGGAGTAGCTTATTTTATCGGTTCAACAACAAGAGTTTTCTTTTCTCCTGAAACAACGCCGGCATTATTCCAAAATGGAATTCCTATGGCTGACAGATTAATGCCGGAACTACTGGTAAATATTATCCCAGAAACACTTACAGTAATTATTCTATTGCTGATTTTGTCAGCGTCTATGTCAACGCTAGCTGCATTAGTACTTATATCGAGCTCCTCTTTTTCCAAGGATTTTTATGCCGGATTTATAAACAAAAAAGTGTCCGATAAATCACTGACAAAACTTATGCGATTTATGAGTGCCTTCTTTGTGTTTTTGTCTGTTATCCTGGCTTATATGAATATAGATACCATTGTCGCTATATTAGGAATCAGCTGGGGAGCTATCGGCTCATTCTTTTTAGGACCTTTCGTTTGGGGGCTTTTTACAAAATGGATAACGCGATTTGCTGCATTAGTAGCAGGATTAACAGGATTAGCTGTTTGTTTAATACTATATTTTTGCGGACTGCCTTCTCCTCAAGCAGGCACAATAGGTATGTTTACATCATTATTATTGCCACCATTTTTCAGTGTTTTAGAAAATTGTAAAAAGTGCTCTAAATAATTTTTTTTAAAGATTACTTTTTGTAACTTAGCATTGTTATATTTTATTGAATCAGATATATGATTACTCAGGATACTATATCAAAAATTTTCGATGCTGCAAAAGTTGATGAAGTTATTGGAGATTTTGTCAAATTAAGAAGAAGAGGCACAAATCTTCTTGGACTTTGCCCTTTTCACGATGAAAAAACTCCATCATTTTCCGTATCTCCTTCTAAAGGTATTTTTAAATGCTTTGGTTGCGGAAAAGGAGGTAATGCCGTTAATTTTTTAATGGAGCATGAGCATTATACTTATCCTGAAGCTTTAAGATATTTAGCCAAAAAATATAATATCGAAATTGAAGAAAAAGAACTTACAGAAGAAGATAAAAAAGAAGAAAGCGAAAAAGATGCTTTGTTTTTGCTAAACTCTTTTGCTCAAAAATATTTTCATGAAAAATTGCTTGAATCCGAAGAAGGTAAAGCTATCGGTATTACTTACTTTAAAGAGCGTGGTTATGACAAAGAAACTATTATTAAATTTGGCTTAGGTTATAACCCCGGAAAATGGGACGATTTTGCCCGATATGCACTTAATAACGGATATAAAAAAGACCACCTTTTAAAAAGCAGCCTTGCGAAATCTAAAGACAGCCAACTTTATGACACTTTCAGAGGCAGAGTAATTTTCCCGATACAAAATATCTCCGGAAGAATTTTGGGATTTGGAGCAAGAACTTTATCATCCGAAAAAAAAATACCAAAGTATATAAATTCTGCTGAATCAGAAATTTATAAAAAAAGCAAAATCCTTTATGGTATCTTTTTTGCGAAAAGCAGCATTGTTTCAAACGATAATTGTTATATTTCTGAAGGCTATACTGATGTTATCTCACTACATCAAGCAGGTATAGAAAATGTCGTCGCCTCTTCAGGCACCTCTCTTACGAAAGAACAAATAAAGCTTATTAGCAGATATACCAATAATGTAACTTTGCTTTTTGATGGAGACCCTGCCGGTATTAAAGCTGCCTTTAGAGGAATAGACCTTATTCTTGAAGAAGGACTCAATGTTAAAATTGTTCTGTTCCCTGAAGGTGAAGACCCCGACAACTACTGCCGAAACCATAGAGCTGCCGAAGTTAAAGAATTTATTGAAAATAATGCTCACGATTTTATAACTTTTAAAACAAATCTTTTACTCGAAGAAACAGGACATGACCCTGTTAAAAAAGCCGGATTGATAAAAGAGATAGCTAATTCTATAGCTTTGATACCTGATAATATCGCACGGTCAATATATATTCAAAAATGCAGCACTTTATTGGAAATCGAAGAAAAACTGCTTTATGCTGAAATCAATAAGATAAGAAAACATAAATTTTTTAAAAAACAACAAGAACGAACACAACAGCAAAATATCCCCGAAGAAACAACAGAAACTAAACAGTTTGATAATGAAATTGTTAGCGAAAACTCCGTTGAAATTAAAGAAAAAGAGCTTGTACGTATAATGCTTGCCTATGGCGACAAAGACATTATGCTCGACGCCGTCAATGAAGATAACAAACCCGTCGTCGTGCCATATAATGTTAGAAAAATAATTGTCGAAGATATTGAAAATGACAATATTGAATTAGAAAATACTGTTTGTAATAAAATCTTTAAAGAACTTAAAGAAGCTAATGATAAAAATGAAATATTAAGTGAAAAACATTTTTTTAATCATGAAGATGAAGAAATTAAACAATTAACCATAGACCTTTTATCATCTAAATATAATTTAAGTAAAAAATGGGAAAGTCGTCATAATATAATTGTCAGTAATGAAGAGGAACTCCTAAAAAAAATCGTTTTTGAGGTTTTGTATGATTTCAAAATGCAGAAATTAGATAAAATGATCTTAGATAATCAAAAAAAGATGAAAGAAGAAGCAGCAGAAGAGTCAAAAATTGAATATTTGAAAACCGATAAATCTCTAAAAGATAAACGCTCTTATTTTGCGAGAGAACTAAGCAGAATTGTTATTAAATAATCAAATAACAAATCTTTAATCTTTTTTTGAAATTATTACAACAAATAACTATTTAGCACTCCTCTTTATTATCATCAGAATGCCATTCTGCATGAGAAGAGCTGGTTTCATAAAGTTTAACACTTACTAAGTCAACATTTTTTGGCAAGTTTTTTTTAATTTTTGAAGCAAAATCCATAACCATATTTTCACATGTCGGCTCATATTCTAACTCCATTACACCATTTGGCACTAATTTTGAAATTTTGCCTGTCTTATATTGATTAGAATGTTTATTTACCAACAAATAATGGTCAAATTTATTAATTATCAAGCTATTTATTAATTTTTTTAATTCTTTGAAATCCATTACCATGCCGCATTTAGGGTCATTAGAGGCAACAGCCGGCACCCCTCTGATAGTCACATACAACAAATAGCTATGTCCGTGAATATTTTTACAGCTTCCATCATGACCGGATAAAAGATGTGCCGCTTCAAAAGAAAACTGTTTTGTAATCCTTATTTTGCTTGGACAGCTCATAATATTAAAGTATTGAGAAATAGTTCGCGAAATATTAAATATTTTACTACCCCTATTAATTTAAAGGCTTTGTTAAATCAAATTCTGCAAGGAAGAATAATTCTTCGCCAACATTTAAACAATAAGCAAAAGTTGAAAAATCTTCACTTAAAGTAAATGACCATTCATGTTTTGGTGGGTACTCAAGTATTTTTTTTGAATATTCATCCTGAGGAAAATACTGCGATAATTCAGTTCCTTTATTATCAGAATACCCTCCGTATAAGTTTCTCTCTTCCGGTGTGCCATCTTCATATCTATGATCATGCCTTAATCTTAAATTACCGTCCTCCACCAATAAAACCCACGTTCTTGAACTATCTTCGCCAATATGAAAAGGAATTCTAATTTCATCCTCTTCACAACTTTTAAAATGTATTACCATTTCTTGATCACCAAAGCTTCGCTCTTCATTAGCCATATAAATCTCCTGACCTGCAAATTTTTTGCCGCAGAGAGAAGTTAAATGGTCAAAAAAGCTTTGCTTTGTTTCCGTTAATCCGGGTTCTTCCACTTCCTCTTTTTCAGCAGAAGGACCACAAGCATTGATAAACAAGAAAACTAACCCAAATAAAAAAACCGTTTTTTTCATATCTTTTAATTTTTTAAATATAATTTAATTATACAAAAATATTAAAATAATTATAAAAGCATCAAAAATTATTAGAAAAAGGGTAAATTTTTATTATCACGAATGCACTAATAATGTTAAATATAAATTTTTTGGACAAAAAACCAATTTATTATCAGAATCCAATCAAATGGTTTGTTTGTTCATAAATAGTATATCGGTGGGGTGACGGTGGTTTGATGACACATCGTAGATACGCAAAATTTTGCGTCCGGGGATTGTTAATTTAATGGTGGTTTCATGATACATAGTAGAGATGTAAAATATACCGTCCTGGGATTGTGGTTTTATGAAACATTTTAGAGATGCAAAATTTTGCGTCTCTACTGTAAAATAAAATTAATACCTTTGTGCTATAAATTAGTGAAGTATTTGTTAATCATAATTTAGCAAGAAAACTAATAATCATTTATGTTTTTTAATAATATCATAGGACAGGATTATATAAAGGAGAAATTAGCAGATAATGTTAAAAACAACCGCATTAGCCATGCTCAGCTTTTTTATGAACAAGAAGGTTACGGAGCATTAGGCATGGCTTTTGCCTATGCCAGATATTTAAATTGTGAAGCACCAAAAGAAAATGAAAGTTGCGGTACATGTTTTTCTTGCTTAAAATATAATAAATTAGCTCACCCTGATTTGCACATTTTCTTTCCTGTAGCGCCGGGGAAAGACGGGAAAAAAGTTACAAGCAAAACATATATAAACCATTTTCGCGAAGCTGCTCTTGAATCTCCGTATATTTCAATATCTAAATGGTATAAAAAAATTGGAATAGAAAAAAAACAAGCTATTATAAATGCTGATGACTGCAATGAAATTGTTAAGCTTTCCCTGTTAAAACCCTATGAAAGCAAGTATAAGGTTTTTGTTATATGGATAGCTGAAAAACTTCAATATAGGGCTGCACCAAAACTCTTAAAAACTATTGAAGAACCTCCCGAAAACAATGTTTTTGTATTTATAACATATAATCCTTATCATTTACCGGAAACTATTAATTCCAGGTTACAAACAATTAAATTTCCCCCGATAAAAAGTGAGGAAATTGCAAATACATTATCAGAAAAATATGAATGCAATAAAGAAACAGCAGAAAAAATTGCTTCACAATCATCAGGTAGCTTTACTCAGGCATTAAACTTACATAAGCTTTCTGAACCTGACGAATTTTTCTTCCTGCTACGTGACTGGCTAAGGTCTTGTTATAAGCTTGACCCAAAAGAAATATTTTCAGCTGTTAACTCTATATCTGAATTTGGCAGAGAAAAACAAAAACATTTTTTAAATTACGGTTTAAAAATAATAAACGAAAGTTTGCGTATTAATTATGGTGAATACACACCTATAAAAATGTTTGAAGAAGAGTTAGCATTTTTAAATAAGTTTTCAAAAACCATTAACAATAAAAACATTATACAAATAACAAAAAATTTTGAAGAATCAATAAAACATATTGAAAGAAATGCAAACAGCAAAATTATTTTGGCAGATCTTTCCTTCAAAATGTATAAACTTTTTAATTTGAAATAAAAATGAATAATAAAAATAATTTTAGAACAAGAGGCTGTAAATGCGCTCCGAATCCGCAAAACAAACAATGGCGCGTTCACTCACATTCTTGTGCAAAATTAGATGTACATAATTGGCTGAATAATATACGATTACCTGAAAAAAATATTAAGGATGAGTTTGTTGAAGTAAGATTTAAAAACAGCCACAAAGATTTTTTTATAAGTCCTGCTGAACTGAATCTTGAAGAAGGAGATATAGTAGCTATAGAAGCTTCCCCCGGCCATGAAATAGGAATAGTGACCTTAACCGGTCAAATGGCTGAAATCCAAATGCGAAACAAAAATATTGAGTTTAAAAATCAAGAATTTAAAAAAGTATATCGCAGAGCAAAAGTTTCAGATGTTGAAAAGTGGATCTCTGCCGTTAATTTAGAAAAAGATACAATGTATAAATCCCGGAAAATTGCTTCTTCTTTAAATTTATCAATGAAAATTAGTGATGTTGAGTATCAAGGAGACATGACCAAAGCAATTTTTTACTACACTGCTGATGACAGGGTTGATTTCAGAGAATTAATAAAAGTTTTAGCTGAAAGTTTCGGAGTAAGAATAGAAATGAGGCAAATAGGTATGAGACAAGAAGCTGCAAGACTTGGAGGAATAGGATCATGCGGGAGAGAAGTTTGTTGCTCTACATGGCTGACAAATTTTCGGTCTGTTTCAACCAACGCCGCACGAACTCAACAATTATCTTTAAACCCTCAAAAACTTGCAGGACAATGCGGAAAACTAAAATGTTGCATTAACTTTGAAAATGATTGTTATCTTGATTATGAAAAAGATTTGCCGGACCCTAATATTATTCTAAAAACAGAAAAAGGTACAGCTATATTTAAAAAATATGATACACTCAATAAAAATGTTTATTACGCTTATAAAGATAATCCTAACCACATGATTTTATTATCTTCGAAAAGAGCTTGGAGTATAATTTCAATGAATAAAAAAAATATTTTACCTGAAGACCTGGAAGAAAACTCACTTGATGAAGATAATAAAGATGTCAACTTAGATATCATAAACCCTGAAGAAGGCAACATTGAAAGGTTTGACAAGCCAAAAAAGAATAAGAAAAGACGCAGAAATAAAAAAAGAAATTAAGCATTATT
>PWLF01000211.1 GCA_003559475.1 Bacteroidales bacterium | reverse complement strand
TTAAATATTTTGAAAGCAAATATATTATTAAATTACGTTTAGCTCTTTACCAATTTTTTTGAATGCTTCAACGCATTTATCAAGATGTTTAGTTTCATGAGCGGCAGAAACCTGCACTCTGATTCTTGCTTGACCTTTAGGTACAACAGGATAGTAGAAACCTATAACATAAATACCTTCGTCTAATAATTTTGCAGCGAAGTCTTGTGATAGCTGAGCATCGTATAACATAACTGCTACTATGGCTGATTCTGTTGGTTTCAGGTCAAATCCTGCGCCTTTCATTTTATTCATGAAGTAGTCAGTATTTTTATGCAATTTATCTTGCAATTCGTGAGTTTCCGCCATCATATCGAACATTTTAATTCCGGCTTTAACAACAGAAGGAGGCAAAGAATTAGAGAACAAATAAGGGCGTGATCTTTGGCGCAATATTTCGATTATTTCTTTTCTTCCTGTAGTAAATCCGCCAATTGCTCCACCAAAAGCTTTTCCTAATGTTCCCGTTATTATATCAACTTCTCCTCTGATATTAAATCTTTCTGTAACTCCTCTCCCAGTTTCGCCGACTACGCCTGCAGAATGTGCCTCATCAACCATTACAAGGGCATCATATTTTTTTGCAAGTTCATTGATCTTATCCATAGGAGCAACATTACCATCCATAGAAAATACACCATCAGTTACAATAATTCTAAATCTCTGAGCTTGAGCTTCTTTTAATTTTTCTTCAAGGTCAGCCATGTCGGCATTTTTATATCTGTATCTTTGTGCTTTACACAAGCGAACTCCATCAATTATTGATGCATGATTTAATGAATCAGAGATAATTGCATCCTGATCGGTCAAAATTGGCTCAAAAACGCCTCCATTGGCATCAAAGCACGCAGCATATAAAATGGTATCATCCGTTCCAAAAAACTCCGATACTTTCTTTTCCAGTTCTTTATGCATATCTTGAGTTCCACAAATAAACCTAACTGATGACATGCCATAACCATGAGAATCCATACCTTCCTTAGCCGCTTTTATTAAAGCAGGATGGTCAGACAGACCAAGATAGTTGTTTGCACAAAAATTTAATACTGTTTCTCCGGTATTAATCTTAATCTCAGCCCCTTGAGGACTAACAATTATTCTTTCCTCTTTGTACAATCCGGCTTCACGTATATCTTTTATCTCTTGCTGTAAATGATCTTTAATTTTTCCGTACATGTTAAAAAATGATTTTAGTTAATAATTATATTATTTGTTAAAAAATTCCATTAGAAATTATTTCCGCAAAGATAGTTTTTTTAGAAAATAATTCATCATTATAAATGGCAAAAATAATTTTTTGTTTAATAAAAATATTTATTTTTGCCCTCAAAATAATGATTTTTGAAAAGAGTTATTATTCTTAAATGATTTATTATTTTGTTTTTTAATTAAATAAATATATTGTAAACCAAATTTTTAAAAAGATGAAAAATATTTTAGTTATTGGATCTGCAGGGCAAATTGGATCAGAGTTAACGCTTGAATTAAGAAGAATATACGGTGGAGATAATGTTGTTGCCGGAGTCAGGAAGACTAAGCCTTCTGAGAAGCTAACCAGCACGGGACCTTGCGAGGTTGTTGATGCTTTGAATACTGATGCATTGGTTGAAACCGTTAAAAAGTATAAGATTGATGCTATTATCAATATGGCAGCGATTTTATCAGCAACAGGCGAAAACAATCCTATGCTTGCGTGGGACGTAAACATGAATGGTTTAATTAACGTTCTTGAAATAGCTCGTGAATATAAAATGAAGCAAGTGCTTGTTCCAAGTTCTATAGCTGTTTTTGGTCCTACAACTCCTGTAGATAATACACCTCAGGAAACCATTTTAAAGCCAACAACAATGTATGGAGTAACAAAGGTAGCAGGGGAATTGTTGGGCGATTATTATGTTAAAAAATACGGACTTGATGTAAGAGGACTTAGATATCCCGGAATAATCAGTCATGAAACGGAGCCCGGTGGAGGAACTACTGATTATGCTGTAGCAATTTATTATGAGGCAGTAAAGCATAATAAATATACCTGCTTTGTTAATGAGGATACCAGACTTCCTATGATGTATATGCCTGATTGTCTTAAAGCAACTTTGGATTTAATGCATGCTGACTTTTCAAAACTTGAACATCATTGTGATTTTAACGTTGGAGCAATGAGCTTCAGTGTCAAAGAATTAGCGGAGTCGGTTAAGAAACATATGCCGGGATTTGAAATTGATTACAAGCCCGATGAAAGGCAAGCTATCGCAGATTCATGGCCAAACTCTGTTGATGATTCTTTAGCAAGAAAAGAATGGGGTTGGAAGCCGGAATTTGACCTTGATGCTATGACTCAGGATATGTTAAAAGAAATCAAAATAAAGCATGAAAAAGGATTGATTTAATAAAAATCTAAGCTTATTTAAAAAAACCCTTAGGCAGTAAATCTCCTAAGGGTTTTTTTATTAGTAAATTATTAAAAGTAATTTTATTTTTAGTTTTTTAATAAATACTACTTATTTTTGTGTGATAAAAAAATATCTTAAAAACACATTCATTGCATGGAAAACTATATAGTATCTGCACGTAAATATCGTCCGACAACTTTTGATACTGTTGTTGGTCAAACATCTATAACAAGCACTCTTAAAAATGCCATTAAAAATAATCATCTGGCACAATCTTTTCTTTTTTGTGGACCCAGGGGTATTGGTAAAACTACATGTGCCAGGATTTTTGCAAAAACCATAAATTGCGAAAATTTATCTGATAATTTAGAACCATGCAATAAATGCGAGTCATGCAACTCTTTTAATAATCATAATTCCTTTAATATTCATGAACTTGATGCTGCTTCCAATAACTCTGTTGAGGATATTAGGGCGCTTGTGGAACAAGTACGCATACCCCCTCGAATTGGCAAATACAAAATATACATCATTGATGAGGTCCATATGTTATCACAAGCCGCCTTTAATGCTTTTCTTAAAACTTTGGAGGAACCTCCGGCTTACGCTAAATTTGTTCTGGCTACTACCGAAAAACATAAAATCATACCTACAATATTATCAAGATGCCAAATATTTGACTTTAAAAGAATATCCGTAAAGGATATGGCAAAACATTTAAAATATGTTGCCGAAAATGAAAACATAAATGCAGAGCCGGAAGCATTACACCAAATTGCTCAAAAAGCCGATGGTGCTTTACGCGATGCCCTCTCAATATTTGACCAAATTGTAAGTTTTTCCGGAAATGATTTAACTTACCAAGCTGTCATTGAAAACCTAAATGTTTTAGACTATGATTACTATTTCAAAATAACTGACAGCATAATTAATCAGAACACTACTGAAATTCTTTTGCTTATTAACGAGATAATTGATAAAGGATTTGAAGGGCAGCATTTTATTGCAGGATTTGGGCAACATCTTAGAAATTTACTAGTCAGCAAAAACGAAAAAACTGCTAAACTACTCGAAGTTAGCGATTCAATACAAAATAAATATATAGAACAAGCTAAAAAATGCCAAGACGATTTTTTGATAAATTCTTTGGAAATCCTTTCAGAATGCGATACTAACTATAAAATAACTTCTAATAAAACCCTGCAGCTTGAACTTACACTATTAAGAATTGCTTCTTATCAAAAAAAAAAACAAAATTTAAAGAAGGAAGATGAAATATTGATAGAACCTCCTACGAAACAAATCAAAAAGACTTCAAACGAAACAGATAAAGGTGAAAAACCTGAAGCTACATCAACCGTAAAAGAAGCTCCATCAACCGTAAAATATGATAAACCTATAGAACCAGAAAAAACAGAAAAAATAATTGAAAAATCTGATAATATAAAACTAAAAAAACCACTTAAAATTTCAGATGCCGAGCAAGCACATAAACCTCAAAATAACATTGATGAAGAAAAACCTGTTATAGTAGAAAGTGAAGAAAAAAATAAAATTAATGAAGAGGAAGTTTTAAAATGCTGGGATCAGCTAACAGAAGAGGTAAAAGACGAATCCCACGGACTACATATTACTTTGAAGAAAAATAAACCAAAAATTGAGGCTGAAAACAATAAAGTTATCATAGAACTTGATAATAAAATTCAAGAAAGCGATCTGCAAGAACAAAAACCAAAAATATTAAACTTTTTGAAGAAAAAACTTAACAACAGCTCAATAACTATTTCTACTGAAGTAAGCACAAATAATCAAAACAACACCAAAGCTTATTTGCCTGAAGAAAAGTTCAAACAATTATCCGAAAAAAATCCCGCCCTCTTAAATTTAAAACAGAAATTAAATTTGGATTTTTATTAATCCAGTTTTACATATTTTGTTATATTTGCTTATTAATATTTAAACATTAATCTTAGTTTAATTGTTTTTATTAATAATTGGCAATTAACAGAATAACATTCTAATAATAGCCGTTATTAATTAATGTATTATTTTATAAACAATTTTTTTATAACCTTAAATATATTTTTATATGAAGACAAGAGTTTTGTTGATTTCGTTAATGTTGGTCTTTTTTGCAAATTTAAATTATGCAGAAAAAAACAGGATTGATTTTGAACAATTTACGTTAGAAAATGGCTTAGATGTAATATTGCATCAAGACAATACCACTCCAAATATAGTGGTAAATGTAATGTATCATGTTGGGGCAAAGGATGAGAGCCCTGATCGCACTGGGTTTGCGCACTTTTTTGAGCATTTGATGTTTCAGGGAAC
>PWLF01000256.1 GCA_003559475.1 Bacteroidales bacterium | reverse complement strand
GCATATTCTTCTGAATACTCTGTTGAGGTGTAATATCTTCCAAAGTAATTTATTTCTTGATATTGGTGATGATTAACACTAATACTACGATGGAAACCACCTGGGATTAATGATAATCCTGATTGATTAAGTATGTCCTGATTTTCAACAAGGTTGCCATATATCCACAATTCGTTATCATTACATGCCATACGTATGGCCTCATCAGTTCCCCTATAACCATTAGTTGTATTATCATACGGGAATTGAGTTTCGCAATTGTCATGCCCTGCTGTTTCACAAACACTTCGCTCTAATGTAGTCCAGTCATCATGACTAGGAATATGCCATCCATCAGGACATATTCCCTGAGCTCTTTCTTCTGTTTCACCGCACATTGCCTGGTCCCATTGATATAATCCTCCGTATATTTCACAATTATCATCATCATCATCATAGCAATACTTCTCAATATTATCACAACTTGTTCCCTGAAACTGTGGCTCCTCATTTTCATCTTTATGATCAATTCTGGTACCGATATTTAAGTTTTCAGCAAACCAGCATTGATTACCAATTTTTACAGTAGGATATAGCTTCCCTTCATAATAAAAGTTATCGCCACAATTTTTAAAAGGTTGTTTACACCATATTTCATACCATATTCCACTTAAGTGCATTTCTATGCAAACTGTTTCAATATTATAAATAATTAAAGATTCTGCAGGGTCTTCTATATTATCTCTTTCTTCAGAATTTAATAAGGGTAGCAATAACCCTTTATCTTCTGAAACTAAATGTAGTAATGATGACAGATGCGCTGAGTTATAATTATCTTCAGTAATAATAACCTGAGGGTATATAAATGCTATATTAAAAAAAAGCAGAAATATTGATATGATAATGGGTTTTGTTTTCAATTTTTTCAGTAATATTAATACAAAATTATACTTGTTATTTTAATAAGACAAACATATGTATAAAAATTGATATAATAAATAACTAAATTATATTTAATATTTATAAGTTTATCTTCTACTCATAAATATCATCAAGTAATAGAGCAATGTTGCCAAAGAAGCTAATGCGGCTACAACATAAGTTCTGGCTGCCCATTTAAGAGCATCTTTAGCTTTTTCATGCTCTTGCCCTGCAGTCATCCCGGTTTGATCAAGCCAAACAAGAGCGCGCTTAGTAGCATCATATTCAACAGGCAGGGTTATAAAACTGAATAGTGTTGTTGCTGCAAACATTATTATTCCAGCTAACAATACTCCAGGGAATTGATTTATAGTAAAAATACCGATTAACAATACCCATTGCATATATTTTGAACTAATACTGACTACCGGAACTAGTGTTGATCTTAATTGTAAAAATGCATAAGCTTTAGCATGTTGTACTGCGTGACCACACTCATGAGCAGCAACAGCAGCAGCAGCAATACTACGTCCGTTATAAACTTCTGGACTAAGATTAACAGTTTTATTCATAGGATTATAATGGTCAGAAAGCTTACCAGGTGTTGAAATAACTCTGACATCTTCAATACCGTTCTCATACAACATTTTTTCAGCTATTTCTCTTCCGGAAAGACCTGAACGTATCGGAATTTGACTATACTTCTTGAATCTTGATTTTAAACGATTGCTAACAATCATTCCAAGAATCATGAAAAATCCAACAATTATAAATATTTCCATTCCTATCATCATAGCTATAAAATTTTAAATTAATAAATATTCTATACTTTTGCAATATTACAAAATTAAACAAAAAACAGACCAAACTTAATAAATTTGACAAAATGTCTGATATTTTTAAACGTTATTATTTATGCAATATTTTTGGTATAATTATTGTATTATTAATAATAGGTAAAAAAATTATAAAAGAATGATAATGTTTATGATATATTTTATATTTTTGCCTACTTAAAAAATAAAAATTTAATAACCTATTAAAAAGAAAAATGATGTTTAAAAAAATTAAAAATTTAGTTACAGTAGTTTTGATTTTAATTGCTTTTGCCTTTTCTTCAAGCATGTTTGCGACAAATGTTTTATTTAACAATGAAAACGATGTAGAGCAAGAGATTAAGTATAGAGATGTTGATTTAATAAGTTTTGTTAAAGCAAATCGTGAGATAAGTACTTTAAGAAGAGAAGTTAACGAGGAGATTAATGATTTGGTTGAAGATCATGGTCTAACAATGGAAAGGTTTAATCAAATTGCCAGAGCATCTCAAATTGGAGCATTAGAAGATGCAGGATTTTCTTCTGAAGATATTGATGCCTTTAATACTGTTGCACCTCAGGTTACTGAATTAAGAAGAGAAATGAGAGGGGTTATGCAAGGAATTCTACAAGAGAAAGAGTTAAGTCAAGAGTTATACCAGGAAATACTTGCTGATTATAGACAGGATAGCGAAATGCAGGCTTTTGTTCAAGAGTTAATGCGCGAAAGAAGAAGAGAAGAAGCTTTTCAGAAAAGGAAAAAAGAGTTGATGGAAGAAAAAGGACTTACTGAAGAAGAAGCAGAAGAGCGTATCATAAGAAGAAGTCAAAGCGAAGAAGAAAATTAAAAAATAACTAACAGCTGTCTTATAATGGACATTTTTGATTCATTGTAAAACTTGCCGTAGAAATGCTGTATTGGATTTAATATTGCCAGTAACCAGTCGGCGTTCAGTCGCCGGCTGTTGTGATCAATGCTATTCAGGCATGGATGCTTTACAACTTTTATACCGATCTCCTTAGATTAAAAAGTTAGAAAAAATCAAGGCTTTGATTTTTTTATAGATTATCTGCTCTATATCGAGATTTCTCCCTGGCGGTCGAAATGAAGTGCCTTGTGATGATGGATGGATGGAGGGGGATGCGGCGAAGCCGCATCCCCCTCCCCTTTACCATCAAGCGATTCGGTCATTTCGAGCGGAGCGATAGCGGAGCGAGAAATCTCGGGGAATTGCCGGTTATGGTGGCAAAAAGAGAAACGTTGTGCCGCGTTTTTACCATACTGTCGCCGCTATGCGGCTTTTTAGATGGTTGTTTATCCATTTTCTACCATAATGTCGTCGCTATGCGACTGGGAGATGTGAGAAGTAAAAGAGAAGTTTGGTGGTAGCAGAAAGCCAGTCAACAGTTAACCGTTGCGGTCAACGCTACTCAGGCATGGTCAATACCTCAGCAACAACAAAAGTGCTTCCTCCAATAAAAATCATATCATCTTTGGTTGAGAGTTCTTTTGCTTTATCAAATGCTTGATTGACTTGATTAAATACCATTCCTTTCAAACCAAACTTTTTCGCCTTTTCTTTTAATATATTAGCATCCAATGATCTTGGAACATTTGCTTTAGTAAAATAATATGCTGCATCTTTAGGTAGCATAGACAATATATCGTCGATTTTTTTATCATTCATAAACCCTACAATAAAATGAAGCTTATCATATTCACAAGAATTTATATTTTCTATAATTATTTCTAATGCTTCTTTATTATGCCCTGTATCGCATACAATAAGTGGCTTTTTACTTAATATTGTCCATCTGCCTCTAAATCCTGTATTGTCAATCACATTTTTTAGACCGTTAATAATGTGATTATTTGATATTTTATAGTCGTATTTATTATTAAGCAATTCGCAACATTGCAGAGCGGTTATAATATTATGATTTTGATAGCTTCCTCCTAAAGGACTCTCAATCTGAAATATCTTGTTATTTTTATTATAAACATCATAGTAATAATAATTATCATGATTTTTTATGTAATCAATGGAATAATTATCATCTGCATAAAATATTGAGGCATTATTTTCTTTTGCTTTTAAATCAAATACTTTCTTAATTAAATCTTGTTTTTGTCCGATAATAACCGGTATATTAGGTTTAATTATACCTGCTTTTTCAAAAGCAATTTTTTCGAGTGTATCTCCAAGCAAGTCAGAATGATCAAGTCCGATATTAGTTATAATAGAAACTAGTGGATTTACGGTATTTGTAGAATCTAACCTCCCTCCCATTCCGGTTTCAACAACAGCAATATCAACTTTTTGATCTGCAAAATACTTAAAGGTAATTCCGGTTGTAAGTTCAAAAAAAGATGGATTTATAGTTTCAATAAATTTTATATTTGTTTCATTAAAGAAATCTTTCAGATACTTTTCGGGTATCATTTTCCCATTAATCTTAATTCTTTCTCTAAAATCTTTCAGGTGTGGAGAAGTGCAAAGTCCGGTTTTAAGGCCTTTTTCTTGCAGTATTGATGATAATATATGAGCTGTAGAGCCTTTACCATTGGTTCCAGCTATATGTATTGATTTGAATTGTTTTTCAGGATGATTTAGAAACTCGTTAATTTTCAGTGTATTATTAAGGTTAGCTTTATAGGCAGCAGGACCAATTCTGTGAAATACGGGTAACTTATTATAAAGATAATCTAGGATTTCATAATATTCCATAATTTAATTTACCCTGATAAAGTTGTAAGTAATTGTTCCTCTTTGTTGTTCAGGAGCATCTCTGGAAGCGTCAAATTTGGCATCACGGGCGGCTTTTTCTGCCAAATTCCACAGTGTTCTGTTTGATGTTGTTGTACCTCTGGCTCCGGCACTAGCTCGCACCACATCACCTTGCCTGTTGACGGTAATAGAAACAACTACTCTTCCTGTTTCGGGAGAGGTATAGTCCGGCATCGGTAATTGTCTTGGATTTCTTCCTGACAAGCTGTACTGAACTCCTTCTCCTCTACCGCTAGTTCCATTTCTTTCTCCATCAACTTCGCCGTCAGGGCTGCCTTGAAACCCGGGGATATCTGTATCACCTCTACCTTCTGTATCATCACTTCTGTCATCTCTTCCCGGAAAAGTAGCTCTTGGATCAGGTTCAGGTTCCGGTTCGGGCTCGGGTTCAGGCTCTTCACGTACGACATCTGATATATCTTCTTCAACTTTATCTTGTTCATCGTCAGATAAATCAATAGTTTCTTCAATATCTTGAGTTAAAAAATTATCTTCAGCAACATCTCTTTGAGAAGGTTCGGGAGCAGTAGAAGGAGTTGGTTCTGCAGGAGATATTAGTTCCCCTGAGCCATAGTCTATATAACCAAGATCAACAACAACACCTTCATTTTGAGGTAATGGTTCAGGTTTTTTTAAACCAAAAAAAATGAAAATAGTTATTAGTGCCAAATGAAACAGTATTGTTCCTGCTAGCGCCTTAGATTTATCCTTTTTATTTTGCTCATAATACATTTTAATCAGGGGGTTGTGTTGCTAAAATAACTTTATGTTTTGTATTTTTTATACTATTTATTTCATTAACGACATTAATGACATTTACAATATGTTGAACGGGGACTGATCTATCAGATTCTAATACAACTGAACCTTCAAACTCATCCTCAAGTATATTAAAAAGACCGGAATGTAATCCATCTAAACTAACTTGCTCGCCATTTAAATAGTAATTTGTTTCTTCACTAATAGAAACTCTTGCATTTTCTGTATCTCTAGTTCCTCCTTTGCTTTCCGGTAATAAGAGGTCTATAGCACTTGGTGACACTAAAGTTGATATTAACATAAAAAATATCAACAGCAAAAACACCAAATCAGAAAATGAGGCCATATTAAATGAGGAATCTCTTTTATTTCGAGGTTTTATTGCCATAATTTTTAATTTTAAGATGCCGGTTCATGAAGTAAATCCATAAATTCAGTTGCTTTAGCTTCTAGAAGAAATACAACTTTTTCAATTCTGGAAACCAATATATTATAACATATAAACGCAATAATTCCAACTGTAAGACCTGTTATTGTTGTTATCATAGCTTCATATATTCCGCCTGCAAGTAAACTAATGTCAAGACTACCTTCAGCCATAGCCATATTATAAAAAGCCCTAACCATACCTATTACAGTACCAAGAAAACCTATCATGGGTGCAGAACCTGCAACTGTACTTAAAAATGCTATATTTTTCTCTAACTTAGTAACTTCCAGTTTACCTACATTTTCTATAGCTGCATTAATATCATTTAAGGGTCTTCCAATACGGACTAACCCCTTCCCTATCATACTGGCAATAGGGGAATCATTATTTTTACAAAGAGCTCTTGCCGAATCTATTCTGCCTTCATGCATAAAATCTCTTATGCTGTTCATAAAGTTTGTTTCTTCACGAGATGCTCTGCTTATTGCAAAATAACGCTCAATAAAAATGTAAATAGCTACTATTGATAAAATAATTAAAGGAATCATAACAACGCCACCTTTTAGCATTAAACTCCACACTGAAATAGTTTCATCAACGGCAGCAGTTTCTGCAGCAGCTACTAAAGTATCAGCAACCTCTTGGTTGTTTTGTAACTGAACTTGTAATAAAATATTATTTATCATTTTGTTTTAATATATTTTAAATTAGTTTGTTAGTTAATATATAATAATTTATTTAAATCTATTTTGACTTCAGGTATAATTATAAAAACATAATATTCGTTTAATATTAAAACATTAATAATTAAAAAATTATTGTTTTTGCAAATTTAATAATTGTTTTCTTTTTTAACTTATTATGTTCAATTATTTTTTTAACTGTTTAATCAAAAAAATTAACATTACTATTTAAATAGATATTCAGTCATTTTTGTATAAAAATACTATAATTTTTGTAACGAAAATTTGTCAAATATCGTTAATATAATATTATACAACTTTGTTTAAAAATTTATAAATTTCAGAATCATTTTGTTGTAAGTCAATTAATTAAATCTAAATCTTTATCACTAATGAGGAAATCAAATTATCCCATTTCGGCTATATACATATTATCATCATTACTAATTATTAATCTTTTTATTTTTTCAACCCTTCCCAAGAAGCCTGATAAGATATATAAAGAGAAATTTTTAAGTGATTATAAGATATACGCTGTACCTCACCCTGATGAGTTAGATTTTGCAGGTGAGAATGTTCCTTTTGATGATATTGATGTGAAAGAAAGATTTGATAGAGAGCTATTGGTTAACACATACTGGCAATCACAAACAATGTTGTTTTTTAAGCGTGCCAACCGATGGTTTCCTGTTATAGAATCAATTTTAAAAGAAGAGGGTTTGCCGGATGACTTTAAATATCTTGCAATCATTGAAAGTGGACTCACAAATGCGGTTTCTCCTGCAGGCGCTAGAGGGTTTTGGCAATTTTTATCTGGCACAGGAAAAGATATGGGTTTGGAAATTCGCAATGACGTTGATGAGCGATATCACGTTGAGAAATCTACAAGAGCAGCATCTAAATACCTAAAAGAAGCTTATGAGGAGTTTGGAAGCTGGACTTTAGCAGCTGCTGCCTATAACATGGGTAAAAGTGCTCTTAGGAGGCAGATGAAAAATCAATATGTAGATAATTATTATGATTTGAATCTGAATGAAGAAACAGCAAGATTTGTATTTAGAATACTAGCAATAAAGCATATTTTTTCTAATCCCATTGCATCCGGATTTCACTTTAGAGAAAAAGATCTCTACCCTCCTTTAGAATATGATATTTTGAAAATTGATACATCAATAACAGACTTACCTAAATTTGCAATAGATATTGGAATTAATTATAAAACCCTCAGGCAATTTAACCCTTGGCTAAGAACATATTCTTTATCAAATCAAAATAATAAAACCTATAAAATCAAAATACCTGAAGATATTTAACTTATTTTGTAATTATTAAATTACTCGTTAGCTTTTGATTTTTATATTTCATATTTTTAAAATTTAAGTATTTTTGTAATTATTAGTTTTATAAATGCAACTTTTGTAAAACAAATTGTTAACTAAACCTTATTTCAAATGAAAAAAATTTGCTTGTTATTAATTCTATTGTCAATATTCTATAAAACCTTTGCATTAACAGAAATAACTAAAACTGTTGATAGTTTAATAACTGAGAGAATTCGCATAAACGAAGATTACAAAGAATTAATTAGTACTCCTAGAGAAGGAGCAAGAACCGATAGAAAGATACTTTCATTGCAAAACAAAATAATCCAGCTTGATAATTTAATTATTGAAGAATATCTTGATGAGATAATTGCAGGTCACGAGGATTTTGAAGTCTTTAAATCAAAGATGGAAGATAAATTAGAGGAAACTAATAAAGAATTAGATATTAAAGAAAAAGAGTTAAATGAGTTTTATGAATATGCATTTTATGGAATAATTGGCGTAGGAACACTTTTAATATTTTTTTTAATAATAATATTTGTTAAGATTGGTAAAAATAAAAAATATAAAAAGCGTATTAAAGAATTTTCAAAAAAAGAAAAGCTACTTAACACTTATAAAAATGATATTGAATCACTAAAAAGTGAACTAAGTAGTAAAGATCAGGAACTTGAAAAATTAAAAAAAGAACCGGCAACTAAAAAAGAGTTCAGTGAAAAGATAGAGTATATGGAAAAACGTGGTGCTGAAATGCACAAAGAAATAATTAAACTTAAAAGTGAAAACGCTAAATTAAAAGAAGAAAATGAGTTTATAAAAGATCCTGACAGCAATAATTTTATTGATAAATCTAACAAAGATATAGAAGAATTAACAGAAAAAATTAATCTAATAGAGGCTGAAAAAAGTCAAATTGAAAATTCATTTGCAGATTTTAAGAAAATGTTTGAAGATGTTGTTAATGCTAAAGAAGAACAAGATGAGGTTATTGATAGCCTGAAAAATGAAAATGCTAAATTAAAAAACCAAAAAGAAGAAGCTACATTAAATAAAGGCACTTCAGATAAATCAAGAAAAGAGAAAGATTCGCTTAAAAAAGAAATTGCTGACCTTAAATCGCAACTTAAAGAAGCTAAACAGTCTATAGAAAAACAAAATAAAGATAAAAAATCTATAGAGCAAGACCTGAAAGGTTTGTTAAGAACAAACGAAAAATTGGAATCAGAAAATGAAAAGCTAAAAAAAGATAAGAAATCAAAAAATACAGATCGTAAAAAGAAGAAAGACAGTGATAGAGATTATCTTGTTGAAGAAAATCTAAAGTTACAAAATGAGATTAATGATTATAAAAAACTTTTAGATGAAGAGCTTGAAAACAGGCAAATGTTATTAGATGACTTTCGTGAACTGGAAAATTTTTATAAAGAATCGCAATCAACAAAAGAACAAAAAGACAAAAATGTTAAAGGGGAATATTTAAGCTCAAAAAGGATGGAGCAAGATATACAAACTCTTAAAGAAGAGCTTAAATCATATAAAAAACAACTTAATGAAGAAGAAACAGCAAGAGTGGAAATAGAAAGTGAGTTAAAAAATATACTTGATCAGTTTAAAGAACTAAGAAGTGAAATAAATAGCAGATAAACATTTTTTTCTCTTTTTTAATAAAGTATATAAGTTTAAGAATAGTTAAATAATTAAACTTTAAATTATTTATCCATGAGCGAAAAACAAAATATTGACAGGATGGAAAGCACAAGAAAACTTATTGACGAAATCAAATCACAGTTTGAAGAAGAAAATAAAAAAATCCGGCAATTTAAAAAACAAATTTATCGTGATAAAGATTTTGAAATATCAAATATAACAGTATTTAGCGGACCTAATTATTATCTTGACAGACAAGCTGTAGTTTTCAATTTGTTTATTGCTCCATTAGGGAATAATGCCAATTTTTACAAAACGCATATTGAAAAAAGAATTGAAAGCATAAAAGATATCGAGCCGGCTTATGTTGCAAACCTCTTTGCTGAAACTTTGCTTCAGGTTTTAAAGATGAACTCCGACTTATTTATTGAAAAATATTCTATAAGTAAAAATGATAACGAATATATTATTGCTATTGAATACTTGGATAAAGATATTGCTAAGGATTGTATATTTTTTGTTCGCGATTGGTTCAGAGCTATTAATGATGAAAAAGAATTTGAGTTTGATGAAAAATTCAAAGCTATTATTAGTTCTTATTACAAATCAGATTTCGGGAATGCTTTATTATACAATTTAGTTAAAGCAGGAAATGTTAATAATTTACCTTTTATTCACATTCCTGAAGAGGGAAGTTTCCAGTTGGGCTACGGAAATAAGCAATTGAGAGTTAATGAAAACGCTTTTCATACTGACAGTATTAAAGATTATGAGTTTATATTTAATAATGAAAAGTTATATGATTTTTTAATAAATAATGGGTTTCCTGCTCTCGAGAGTAAACAGTGCTTTAATGAAAAAGAAGCAATAAAAACAGCTTCAGAAATCGGATACCCTGTTCTGGCTAAACCTGTTAATATTCATAAAGAACATTGCGTAAGGCAGAATTTAACCTCTGATAATGAAGTAAAAAAAGCTTTTAATGAAATAACTGACCAGATAAATGAAGAAGGAAACGTATTTAAAAGTATTATTATACAAAAACAAATGTTTGGTTCTGAACACAAAATTCTTCTTGTAGATGGTTATTGCAATTGTGTTTTAAGAAATGAACCGGATGAGAAAAATAAATATAAAGTTATTGATGATATTCATCCTGACAATATAGTTTTAATTGAAAATATTGCATCTTTCTTTAAAATAAAGTGTTTAGAGATATCGGTTTTTACAAATAATATTTCCGGCTCCTGGAAAGAAACAGACCTTAAAATAGCCGATATTAATGCTAAGCCTGATTTTATAATATACCTGAATTTTGAAGAAAACATAAATCTTCCTACAGATATACTTGAGTCACATTTTAATGAATATAATAATGGAAGAATCCCTATAATTGCAACCAATAAAATTAATGCTGACTTAATAAAAATTATTTTTGAACAATTAATAAAAACAAATAAAAAAATACACTTCGGAGCTATCAATAATGATGGTATTTATATAAATAATCATCATTTATATAATATTGATCATGAACGAAATATAAATTTTATTTTAAGAAATCCAAAGGTAAACTTTGCTCTATTTTGCCATGATAGTAATAACATTAAAAATTATGGAATAGTACATAAAGGAGCTGATATTGTTATACTTGACAACTCTAAAGATATTGAAACAGCAGTACTAAAAAATCAATTATTCCCTCATTCGAGTTTGATAGAAATTAAAGGTAGTGAAATAATTCATAGTAAAGAAGGAAGCTCTATATCAGTTAATCATTTTTATACTGATGATGAAAAAAATTATAAGATTATTGAAATTATTGATAAAGAATTACCTGAACTAACAAAAAAATATTTTCACCAATAAAGAAAAAAAATAAACTGAGTTTTTAACTAATAGGAGTTAAACAACTTAGTATTTGCCTATTTTTCATGAATATAAAGCAAGTATTATTAAAATATTGGGGTTACTCTTCTTTTAGGCCTTTACAGGAAGATATAATAAATTCTGTTTTAGCAGGTAAAGATACATTAGCTCTTATGCCTACCGGAGGGGGAAAATCAATATGTTTTCAAGTTCCCGGGATGGCAAAAGAAGGAATATGCTTGGTTGTAAGTCCTCTGATAGCACTTATGAAAGATCAGGTTGCTAATTTGCAAAGCAGGGGTATTAACGCTGTTGCAATTTATTCAGGAATGTCTCAAAGAGAGATTGATATATCCCTTGATAATTGCATTTATGGTTCAGTTAAGTTTTTGTATGTTTCGCCGGAGCGATTAACTACAGATATGATGCGTGCTCGTCTTGAAAAGATGAATGTAAATTTGGTTGCTATTGATGAAGCGCATTGCATATCGCAATGGGGGTATGATTTCAGACCTCCTTATCTTAGAATATCTGAAATAAGAGAAATAATAAAAAACACCCCTTTTCTTGCATTAACAGCAACAGCTACAAGATTGGTTGTTAATGATATTAGCGACAAACTTGATTTTAAAGATCATAAAGTTTTTATTAAAAGTTTTGAAAGGAAAAATCTTACTTATGCTATTATTAAAGAAGAAGATAAGTTAAAAAGATTAAAAAGAATATGTAGTAAAGTAAAAGGAACAGGAATTGTTTATGTCAGAAATCGACGGAGAACAAGAGAGATCTCTGATTACTTAAATAAAAACAACATAGCATCATCTGATTATTATCATGCAGGACTCGATAATATAACAAGAGAAAAGAAGCAAATTGGCTGGATGACAGAAAGAACAAGAGTCATTGTTGCAACAAACGCTTTTGGTATGGGAATAGATAAACCCAATGTTCGATTTGTAGTACATATTGACTTGCCGGATTGCCCCGAAGCATATTTTCAGGAAGCCGGAAGAGCAGGAAGAGACCTTAAGGAGTCTTATGCAGTATTGCTTTTTAATAAATCCGATATTCTTGATGCCCGAAAATTCCATGAACTATCTTATCCTTCTTTAAAATTTATTAAAAAAATCTATAATACTATATGTAATTACCTTCAAATACCTATAGATAGCGGAGCTAATGTTAGTAATAGTTTTATATTAAGTGAGTTTTGCGAAAACTATAACCTTAACCCTGTTTTAACATTCAATGCAATTAAATTTCTTGAAAAAGAAGGATATATAATTACATCAGAAGCACTACAAAACCCATCAAAATTAATGTTTTTGCTTAATAAAGAAGATTTATATCGTTTTCAGGTTGCAAATCCGAAATTTGATGCTCTGATAAAAACTATTTTAAGATCATACACCGGACTATTTATAACTTATTGCAAAATTGATGAAAATGAAATAGCTAAAAGATTAAGTACCACAAAAGATAAAGTAGTTTCTTTGCTTAAAAAATTAAAAGAATTTAAAATAATTGACTATTATCCGCAAAATATAAAACCTCAATTGTCTCTTTTAACTAAAAGAGTTCAAGAAAAAGAAATAACAATAGCAAAAGAAAATTATCATAATCTTAAAGAACAAGCAAAAATTAGAATGGAGGCTATGATTGATTATGTCGAAAGTACTATTAAATGCAGAAGCTTAATGTTGCTTGATTACTTTGGAGAAAAGAGTGATAAGAGGTGTGGAAAATGTGATATATGTTTAGAAAGAAACAAACTGCAACTTAGTAAAATTGAATTTGATACGGTCGTAGAGATAATAAAACCTTTATTGAAAGAAAACCCGCTTAGTCCTGACGAGCTCCTGTCAAAAATAAGAACAAATATCCCGGAAAAAAGAGTTATTAAAGTAATACAATGGCTAAGAGATCATAAAAAAATTACTTTTGACCACTCAGAAAACAAATTCAAATGGAACAATTAAAATATTATTTCCAAAATCTTAAAAGAAGAATTTCTGTTAAAACAAACAATAATACTAGTAACAAGCATATTTGCCACAATTCATTTCCTAATGCTTGTTTTTCAAGGGCTTTCTCAACAGACACTCCCGAAATGCTAATTGTACCGGTATTACCTAATTGATAATCTTTAATCTTGTCATCAAGTTCGTTTGCATTATATGAATCTAATTCAGACTCCCTCCTATCATAATTAAGTGAAAGTCCTTGCAACAATTCATCCTCTGTGTATATACTATAATTGCCGGCTTTCTGAATTTGATTGTGAGTCAATAAGTTAACCCTGTTATTAACGATTCTTACTTCCGGTATAATTTCTATTTCTTTTCCTCTTATTTTATAAACCGGGTCTCTTTTTGCTTGTTGTTCACGAATCCTGATAGGAGTTTCTTTGCCAATTATATTATAAGTTTCTGCTTGAGGAACACTAAATAATGCAATATTGTAGAGTGTTGGAACAAATATAGGGTGAACAGGAAAATTACTAAACTTTTCATTTAAAGGCACAGCAGATAAATACACCACTCCATTACCAAAATTTTGTGATGATAAGAGTATATTACCATTTTGAAGACGCATGAGATAATCACCACTAGAACCAACCCTTTCATTAATTTTATAGTGCTTATAAACTTCCGGTAGATGAACATCATCCGGTTCCTCCTCAAAAACACCATGATAAATATTATGTAAATAGTTTAAAGAATTTACACGAAGAGATGTTGTATCAAGAGATTCATAATAATTTGCATTTAAAGACGTAAGAAATGTCTTATAAGAATCAAAATCAATTTTTTTACCCGGAAAAACAATTAAGCTACCACCTTCTTCAACAAATCTGCTAATTTCCATTTGCATACCTGAAGGGATATCATTCAAGCCATTTAAAATTAAAGTATTAGGGTTTTGTGAATAATCAACCCCTCTATAAGACATGCTTTGATAGTAAAAAGATTCATTATCAAACAAAGCATTAAAGTATCTTTCATTCGCAATATCTTCATTTATAGATAGTACCGGAATATTTTCAATAACACTAAAGCTAAAATACATCTTATCATCAAAAACAACAGGGTGATCAGCTATTTCAACAAATCCTTGTTGTATAACAGTATCTTTTATAGTATAAGAAAGTTGTTTAGTGATAGTTTCACCGGGATGAATATCAAAACTGGCTACTGACCTTAACTCTTCATTTACATACAATCTCAATGGTTGATTATCCACAAACATATTACCATCATTTGATATTTTTATGTTAATTTCAACAGGTTGGTCAATAAGCTTAACAGGACTCTCAAACCATAGCGTATCTATGTATAAATTATCCGATCTTTTAGCTTCAACAGGGATAAAGAAAGATGAAATATTGGTATCTATATTAAAATTATTAAAATCACAAATATTTTTTTGAAAATCACTTATCATAAAAATATTTTTACTCTCTGAATGTGATTCATCAAGCATACTTTTTTGTCTATGATATACTTCCGAGAGACTTCTAAAAACCGGTGACAGTTCAATATCTTTTATAGATCTAATAAAATCTTCTCTGCTGACTAACCTTTGATGGACACCTTTAAAATCATTTGTAAGCAAGTGAAATTGATCTGTTGCCGGAAATTGCTCAGCTATTTCTTCAGCTAATAATTTTGCTTCATCAATTAATCGCCCTCTTCCTGATAATGCTTCCATACTGAATGAATTATCAACATATATACTTACAACATTCCCTTCACGACTAATATCTACTCTTTCTCCGGGTATATATGGGCGAGAAAAAGCTAATACTAAAAAAATAACTGCTAATAGCCTGGCAATAAGAATCAACAAATTCTTAAGTTTGGATTGTCTCTTTTTTTCTTCACTAAGTTCTTTCAAAAAGGAAATATTTGAAAACAAAACCTTTTTAAAGCGACGAAAATTATACAGATGAATAATTACCGGTATTGCAATTGCCGATAAAGCAAATAAAAACCAAGGGTTAACAAAGTTCATGGTTTAACTGTTTTATAATTACTCATAATTCTAACAAATATAATCTGATATTATTATCTGAATTTGAACATAAAAATCTAAAATAATTAATATTTTTTTATTTACTTTGCAAGTTAAAAGTTAAAACATTAAGTTATATATTTAAATATATTAATTCATTAATTATTATTTAAAATATTAGTTGCAATGCTTTAAATATATCATTAAAAAATTATACTAATTTAAAAGTCTTATTAAAATGAAAAAATATTTAGTTTTATTTATTACAACTGCCTTAATCTACTCTTGTTCAGAAACAAAAGATAAAACTTTAATAATGGGTGAAATCTCTAATCCTGTTACTGACAAATTGGTTATTGTATATTTCGACAATTATATTAATTATGAGGATAAAAGATTTGAAATAAAACTTGATGAAAATAACAACTTCAGTAAAGAACTTGATCTTAACTCTCCTATTTCGGCTTATTTTGGGTTTAAAGACACTGATTATCGTGATTTTGCCAGAATAATAATTGAGCCCGGCGATCATCTTGAAATAAAAGCTAATGGACAAGATTTTGCTAATTCTATTACTTTTTCAGGGGATAATGCAGATAATAGTGTTTTTTATAATAGATTTCTAAGTGAAGTAAAAAGCAAGTATAGAGAAGAACACCTTTTTAACGAAATCAGAGAACTGGAGCCAAAAGAGTTTTATAATTTTACAAATGAAATATCAACATACAAGAATAATATTTTTGATAAAAAATCAAAGGATAAAGATTTAAGTAACTGGTTTTTAGATTATTTTAATACTTACTTAACGTTTGAAAATTACAATAATTTATTTAGCTATCCTTATTATCATAAAATCATGAATCAGTTAGAAGAAACTCCTGAATTACCTGAAGAATTTTATGATGCAAAGGATGAAGCTATGGGTCAACTATCAGATGATAAACTATTTTCTGAGAAATATTCCGAGTTTTTAAGAACCATTATCACCTTTAAAATAGAAAAAGACCCTGATTTATATTCAGAAAAAGATTCTTTTAATGAAAAAGCAATTAAGTTAGCAAATGAGTTATTTGAAGGTAAAACCCGCGAATATGCTGTATCTTTATTTCTTTACCAAGAGTTCAACAGAGGGGATTTTGATATAGCCAAGAAGCATTACTATATTTTTAAGGAAGAAGCTTCTTATTCAAAATATTTAGATATTTTATCAGATGCCTATGATTTAGTTAAAAATATTTCTCCGGGCAGTAAAGCTCCATCATTTGAGTTAAAAGATATAAAAGGTAATAAAGTGTCCTTAAAAGATTTTCGAGGGAAAGTTGTTTATTTGGATTTTTGGGCAAGTTGGTGCGGTCCTTGTATAAGAGAAATTCCTCATGCAAAAGAGCTTAAAGATTTTTTCAAAGATGAGGATGATTTAGTTTTTCTATATGTTTCATTGGACAGAGAAAAAGAGGCATGGAAAAATGCTGTAATATCAAATGAAATAAAAGGCGTTCATTTATATGCCGGAGGATTTGATAATGAAGTTGCAAATTCTTATAATGTTAAAGGTATTCCCAGTTATTTTATTATTGACAGAAATGGTATTGTTTTTGACAATAATGCTAAACGACCAAGCAATGAAGGTCTTGTTAAAGATTTAGAAAAAGTTCTTGAACAAGAGTATATTGCAAGTAAATAAAGAGATTATTTACAATATTTTAAGTATTTTTATTGGAATTATCCTTGTGTAATAGCTTTAATACCGGGTAATTCTTTACCTTTTATATATTCAAGTAAAGCTCCGCCACCTGTACTAACATAACTAACTTCGCTACTTAACTTAAATTTATTAATTATTGCAACGGAATCTCCACCGCCAACCAATGTAAAAGAGCCTTCTTTTGTAGCTTTAACTAAAGATTTGAGTATGGCTTCTGTTCCAATAGCGAAATTTGGCATTTCTGTTACACCCATTGGTCCATTCCATAAAACATTTTTTGATTTTTCAATAATAGATGAGAACTTCTTTATTGATTTTTCTCCTATATCCAGCCCCATCCAATTGTCAGGAATTTTAAAACAGTCGGAGGACTTGATATTAGCATCATTAGAAAATTTATCAGCAATTATAGCATCAACAGGCAAATGAATATTTACTCCAATTGATTCTGCATAAGAAATAGTTTCTTTAGCAACAGATAAGTAATCATCTTCAACTAAACTATTACCAACTTTTCCACCTAATGCTTTAATAAAAGTAAACATCATCCCCCCTCCTATTATTAAATCATCAACTCTATCAATCAAGCTATTTAAAATACCAATTTTTGTTGAAACTTTAGCACCTCCGATTATTCCTACAAAAGGTCTTTTAATATCTC
>PWLF01000083.1 GCA_003559475.1 Bacteroidales bacterium | reverse complement strand
TTCAAAATCGGTGCGAGTAATAAAATCAGATAACCTTTTTATAATACAGACAATAAACAACCGGCAAGGAAACGCCACGAAGTGGCAACTTAATTCAGCCCAACGGCAACGCCTTGGGGAAAAGGATGCAAACAACCGCCTCGCCCTGAAGGGGCAGATTAAATAAAACACTATGTCACAATCATTATCAAAACTATACGTACATATAATTTTTCAAATTAAAACCAATTCCTGTTTGATTCGCAAACAGGATAAGAAAGAATTATATTCATACATGGGAAGTGTCATAAAAGATAGTGCTTCAACACCTATACTTATAAACGGGATGAATGACCATGTACATATTTTATGCATAATGTCAAAAAACATTACCCTTGCAAAGTTGTTGGAAAATATAAAACGTCATACGAGCAGATGGATTAAAACAAAAGATTCCCACTATTCTAATTTTGCATGGCAGGGAGGTTATGGAGGGTTTTCCGTAAGTTCTTCATTACATGACAAAACCAAGAATTATATAGTAAATCAAGAGCAACATCACAAAAAAATGACGTTTAAAGAAGAGTATATTATGTTTCTTAAAGAATATGGTATAGAATACAATAAAAAGTATTTGTGGAATGATTAAGCTGCCCTTTCAGGGCGCTGTTTATAGATTTAACATCTATTATCCCAAGGCGTTGCCATTGGGCTGAATTAAATATGGCTTTCAGCCATTTCTCTTTTGCTGATATGCGGAATAAGTTTTAATTGTTTCTTGACTTTATAATAAAGTTTTAAGTAAAAAAGAAATACTGATAAAAAAACTCCAAACTAAATAAGAACTCAAGACCTTAATTAACCAAATTTTATCTAAAAATCGTAAAATGTAAAATAAGGTCAGTATTTTGTCTTGTGTTCAGTTGATTAGTAAACTAATAAGGTTTCGGTATTGCTTAATTAAATCAACACATCAAAATAATAATTTCCAAAAAAAACGATTTTGTTGTATTTTTGTATTTTTTTATATAGCTTTGCCTTTTTAAAATCAATTTTTCAAAACCTAAAAAAATTTAATCATGACAAAAAACAATTTCCCTTGTATATGTGTAAACAGTATTATAACTAAAACTATTATAATTGGTTTAATTTTCATACTTTCATTTCAAATCGAAATCTTTGCAAACCAAGAAAAAAACAAAAATTTTTCAAAAGAAAACAGCCAAAAGCCACCTCAAAATAAAACCGGCAAAGAAACAAAAGAAAATGGATATGAAGGTTTTATAGAAGAGAGCATTCTTTTTAACTCTTATAATAAAGAAGGATTATGGGCTTTAGGTTTAGAATTCCATGAGTATGATTCTAACGGGGGAGGTGAATTTGGTACTGTAATCCACAAATTCCATAATGCATCTCTTGGGCTGAAAGGCTGCAATGATGAAAATACTATAAATCATTTCTATATGGCTTTTGGAGAAGAGCCATGGAACAGTGGAAAAGGATTATATATTAAACCTGATGGAAAGGCAGGTATCGGCACCACCTCACCGTCAGAGTTGCTTGATGTTGAAGGTAACGCGAGAATTGCGGAAGATTTAAAATTGGATGGATCCGTTAGTTAGGTATATTTTACTAAACAAGAACATAGTTCTCGTGATGTCGGTAGAGGTTTAAGATACATTAATACCGATGGTACATCAAGAGCAGGTATAGGATTAAAAAGCGTAGGTATATCCAGACTTTCAATAGATAAAGAAAAAAATGAAAATAAAAATTTTGGAGATATAGGATTTCAAAATACCAACTTTATTAGTTCACGGCCAATGCCCGCAACAAATCAGCTTATGTATATGGCTTTTGGCGAGAGCCCTTGGAGTAGTGGCAAAGGGATATATGTTATGTCTGACGGGAATGTTGGAATTGGAACAAATAGACCTAACGAAAAACTCGATGTTAGTGGAAATATATTAATTCGAGCAAATAATTATTTAAGGTTTGGAAAAGAAGATTCGAATACAGGCTATTTTGAAATTCATAATGCAACATGTTGCTATAATACATATGCTGACATAAAAGGTAATTTATATTTTCGCACAGAAGCATCCCAGGCAACCATGGGTATTCAAAAAAATAATACTATAACAATGGGGGTATGGCCTAAATATGGTGATGTTATTACGGATACGCAGGGGTTCAGGCTTATGGTAAAAGGAGGAATACTTACTGATGAAGTAAAAATAATTCATAATGTACCAAGTTCTGATTACGTTTTTGAGAGTGATTACAATCTCCTAAGTCTGAAAGAAGTTGAAAAATTTATTAAAGAAAACAAGCATTTGCCTGAAGTGCCTTCTGCACGCGAGTTTAAAGAGAACGGTTACAATATTGCAGAAATGGATGATATTCTATTGAGAAAAGTTGAGGAGCTCACTTTGTATCTTATAGAACTAAACAAACGCATAGAAACTCTCGAAAAAGAGAATGATATACTAAAAGCAAAAGATTAGTTTTGTTAATGTATTTTTGAGTTTATTAGAATTAGTTTCTATTATCAATTAAATTTTAATAACTAAATGAATAAATCCAATTTATCATCACTGTTGCGAAAAACCAGACTTATCAAAATTTTTGATAAGTTACGGTTTTATATTGTATTATTAAAAACATACAAGCTTAGAAAGAAGTTTTTCAAAGATAACCCTGATGTCTTAATCCCTCCGCCATATTTTGTTTATGAAACTTTCAACATGGATTACTATAGCTTTTATAATAAAAGCATTGATGCAGCGGAGTGGTTGGTTTCTTTTTTCAAAAAATATAAAACATTAGAAAACTTAAAAGTTCTAGATTGGGGTTGTGGCCCGGGAAGAATTATCAGGCATTTGCCACATTTTATGGATAAATCATGTAAGTTTTATGGAACTGACTATAATAAAAAATATATTAAGTGGTCTGGTAGCAATATATCTGATGTGTCATTTAGTGTAAATCAACTTCAACCACCATTGCAATTCAATGATAATTATTTTGATATTATATATGGCATTTCAATTTTTACACATTTATCAAAAAAAATGCATTATGCATGGTTTGATGAATTAATGAGAGTTTTAAAGCCCGGTGGTATTTTGTTTATAACATTGCATGGTAATGCTTTCCAAGAAAAATTAACAAAATCTGAGCGAGACGATTTTGATAAAGGAAAATTAGTAGTAAAATCAAATACCAAAGAAGGTCATCGTACTTTTGGAGCTTTTCAGCCACCTTCTTTTGTTAAAAAATTAATTGGAAAAAATAAAATATTAGAACATATCCCCGGCGATATAAAAAACGGTAGACCGCAACAGGATGTGTGGATTATTGAAAAATAAATAATAATAACTTAAAAAGCATTACATTATGAAAAAAACCATTATATTAGTGCTAATATATATCGTAAATTTTAATATTATATATGCTTTAACAGTTGATAAAGAAACTGCGAAAACAATTGCTATAAATTTTATGAATGATAAATTAACTGGCATAATTAAAGTGAAGAATGTTGTCAAAGAAAAATTAAATGGAGAAACAGCTATTTATGTTGTAAATTTTCAATCAGGTGGCTGGGCGATGGTTTCATCATATAAAACAGCTGTACCGGTATTAAGTTTTAATCTTCATGGAGAATATAATAAAGAAGATGAAAGACCTGAAGCATTTATTGCATTAATTGCCAGCTACAAAGAGCAAATTATAAGTTCAAAAGATATCAAATTAATGGATTCCAGGATCAATAGTAAATGGAAGAAATTGCTTGAACAAAATGGTCCTAAAACTTCACAAAAATATACTCCCGACGATTACCTCTTAAATGTGCCGGGCAGAGGTCACGTGCAATGGGGACAAACTAGTAATAATTGGGGTAATTGCGATAATCATTATAATTATTTTTTTCCAGAAGACGATAGATGTACATGTGATAAAGAGTCTGCCGGCTGCGGTGCCGTTGCTATGGGGCAAATAATGTGGTATTGGCAATGGCCAAAAAGCCCCCCGGAAGGACAAAGAGCATATTATAACTGGGATTGGATGCCTCCTGAGATGTTTTGTTCTGCTTCTACGGAAGAACAAGAAGCTTTTGAAATTGCACACCTGTTAAAAGATTGCGCAGTAGCAAGCGATATGAAATATGGGGTTTTCGGAATTGGCTGTTTTTCTTGGACGACAACAGGTAAAATTGAGGATGCATTCAAAGATGACTTTAAATATGAAAGTGCTAAAAAAATTTTAAGATGGGAAGATAGTGACGCTTGGAATGATTTAATGCGCTCTGAAATAGACAATGGAAGACCGGTATTATATCGTGGAGATAAAAGAGTTGTATTTACCACTTCTAGATATTTTTTTGTTTTGGATGGTTACGACGCTGATGATCCTGATTATTTTTCGTTTAATTTTGGTTGGGGATCGAATATATTTGATAATACTTCATACCATTATCTTAATGATATTACTCCGAGCGACAAAGAGTATAACAAAAACCAAAGAGCTATTGTTGGGATTTCACCAACATATTCCGAAAATATTTATAAAGTTCCTTATTTAAATGTTTACGGTGTAAAAAAAGCAAAAGCAATGCAAGATATTGTTTTACCTGGAGCCGGGGAATCTTTAATAGTAGAGGATGGTGGAGATTTAACATTAACTGCCGGAAATTCAATAACTTTAAAGCCCGGATTTCATGCCAAAGCCGGTAGCAAATTTACAGCACAAATTAATCCTGATTATAAAAATATGAATATAACTGTTGAAAATTGGTA
>PWLF01000092.1 GCA_003559475.1 Bacteroidales bacterium | reverse complement strand
TATCTTACCTCCAAGTAATGATTGTGTTACTTTTCCGGGCAGATATACAGTATATGGAAATGGAAAAATAAATGATTTTAATGACCTTTATATACAAAATGAAACCATAACTACAAATCAAAATTACGCAGCAAGAAATATTTATGTGGGTCATTTTGTAACAAACTCAATGTCTCCTGGTGATGTTGTGATTACCAACAATTCTCATGTTACTTTCAGTCCTGAAAATTTTATTTTATTCGATACAGGGTTTAAAATAACATTAGGGTCGTCAATGGAGGTAATTCCTGATAATTAAAAGTTTTAGAAAAAGTCCGGGTTAAAATGTGCCCGGACTTTTTTTCTGTTTTGTTTTTTGCGGGATAATTTTTATTTTGATTTGATAGGTTATAGTAGTTGTTATTCATTAAAACCTTAAATTTTTATCTGTTAAGTCGGGAATAAATATTAATCTTCAGCTTGCTTAGAGAATTTTAATAGTTGAAACATTAAGGAATTAAGGGTAATTAAGATTAATTAAGGGTCAGTTTTTAAGAGATTTTTTCTTAATGTTCTTAATACCTTAATTTTCTTAATGGTTTTTTTAAAAAAGAGTACATAATAACGTTTGCGAAAATTTCAACTCAAATAAAATAAAAAATCACTTTTGGATATACTTTTCACTTTGGTCTTAAATACTCTGTGTAACTCTGTGAAATAACTCTGTGAATCTCTGTGGTTAAACGAATATGTATCATGGTTTAAAAATTAGGGAGTGATATATTCAGCCCTTTTCTATTAGTTGCTCACAGCTACCTAACTCATCAAAATAGAAGAAACTTTCCTGCTATATAAAAGATGTTAATAAAAATACCGTTTTTTATTTATTAAAAGCCGAACAAAAAATTAAATTTGCACTTCATTATAAATAAATAAAAATTTATAACAGGTTTAATGAATAAGGAAGATAATCATAGGGAAAATATTGAAGATAATAATAATGATGATTATTTGAATGCTGATAACGAGTCGCAAAATAAAGAGGACCTCGAAGAGCAAAAACAGGATACAAAGTGGCTGTCCTCTATGTATAAAGACTGGTTTTTGGATTATGCATCTTATGTTATTTTAGAACGTGCAGTGCCTGAGATTAAGGATGGACTTAAGCCGGTTCAACGGCGAATACTGCATGCAATGAAAGAACTCGATGATGGCAGATATAACAAAGTTGCAAATATTATCGGGCATACGATGAAGTATCATCCGCATGGAGATACCTCAATAGGAGATGCACTCGTTCAGCTTGGTCAAAAGAATTTGCTTATTGACACACAAGGTAATTGGGGAAATACAATTACAGGCGATAGCTCCGCAGCTCCAAGATATATTGAAGCCAGACCATCCAAACTTGCTCATGAAGTTGTGTTTAATCCTAAAACTACTACGTGGAAAAACTCCTATGATGGAAGAAACAAAGAACCAATGTTTTTACCTGTAAAATTCCCCTTATTATTAGCTCAAGGGGTAGAAGGTATTGCTGTTGGTCTTGCATCAAAAATATTACCACACAACTTTAATGAGCTAATTGATGCCTCTATTAAATATTTAAAAGGGAAAAAACCTGATATTGTTCCCGATTTCCCTACAGGAGGGATGGCTGATTTTACCAAGTACAACAACGGACAAAGGGGTGGGAGAGTTAGAATTAGAGCAAAAATAAATATTGTTGATAAAAAAACTTTGTCAATAACAGAAATCCCTTTCGGAACAACTACCGGAAATTTGATTGACAGCATATTAAAAGCAAATGAAAAAGGAAAAATTAAAATTAAAAAAATTGAAGATAATACTGCTGAAAATGTTGAAATAATCATAAACCTTACTTCCGGGATATCTCCTGACCAAGCTATTGATGCACTATATGCCTTTACAGATTGTGAAGTTACTCTTTATCCCAATAGTTGCGTTATTAAAAACGGAAAGCCATGTTTCCTGAGCGTTAATGAAATACTTGAAAATTCTACCGACACAACAGTTCTGCTACTTAAAAAAGAACTGGATATCAGAAAACATGAATTGCTTGAACAACTTATGTTTTCAAGTTTGGAAAAAATATTTATTGAAAACAAAATTTATAGGGATATTGAAGAGTGTGAAACATGGGAAAGTGTTTTAAAAACTATTGATAAAGGGCTGGAACCATACAAAGATAAATTTTACAGGGAGATAAATAACGATGATATTATCAAACTTACGGAAATAAAAATCAAAAGAATATCAAAATTTGATAGCTTTAAATCGGATGAGGTTATAAAGAACCTTAATAGTGAACTAAATAATGTAAATGAAAAACTTGATAATCTTGTAGATTACGCAATAGAATATTTTAAAAATATTAAAAATAAATTTGGAAAGGGAAGGGAAAGAAAGACCGAAATAAGGTATTTTGATAATATTGAGGCAACTCGTGTTGCTGTTGCAAATGAAAAACTTTATGTAAATAGAGAGGAAGGCTTTGCAGGAACAAGCTTGAAAAAAGATGAGTTTGTTTGCGAATGTTCTGATATTGATGATATTATCGTTTTTCGCAGAGATGGCTCTTTTATTGTAACTAAAGTGTCGGATAAGTCTTTTGTAGGAAAAGATGTTATACATATTGACGTATTTAAGCGTAATGATGAACGAACTATTTACAATATGATATATCAGGATGGTAAAGCAGGAAGGTCATACATGAAGAGGTTTTTTGTAAAGGGCGTTACAAGAGATAAAGAATATGATCTTACAAAAGGAACAAAGGACTCAAAAGTATTTTATTTTTCAGCAAATCCTAATGGTGAAGCGGAAGTTGTAACTATATATCTCAGACATAAACCTAAATTGAAAAAACTTGTTTTTGATTTGGACTTTAGTGAGTTATCAATAAAAAGTCGTAGTGCACTTGGTAATATAGTTACCCGGCATCAAATAAGAAAGGTGGAGTTGAAAGATGAAGGAATATCAACTTTAGGTGCTCAGGATATATGGTTTGATGAAACAGTGCTTAGGCTTAATGTTGATGAAAATGGCAAATACGTTGGCTCTTTTAAAGGTAGTGAAAAGATATTGAGTATTTTCCCATCCGGCACATACAGATTAATGAGCTACGACCTTTCAAGTCATTTTGATGAAGCTCCGCTTGTAATGCAAAAATTTGAGTCCGGAATTATAGCTACAGCTATTTATTACGACGGGGAAAAGAAACATCATTATGTAAAAAGATTTGAAGTTGAAGAAACTGATAAGATAATACCATTTATTGGTGAACATCCGGATAGTAAACTTGTTGATGTTTCTATACACCCTTCGCCCATAGCGAAAGTAACGTATAAAACCAAATCAAAGAAAACTTTACAAGAAGAGGAAGTAAATTTTGAAGAGTTTATATCTGTTAAAAGTCTTAAAGCCAGAGGAAAAAGAGTAACTCAACATAAACTGGAAAAAACAGAGTGGATACAAGGAGAGTATATAACACCTGAACCTCCTGAAAAAGACAACGAAAGAGAAATTAAAAACTCCGTTATCCAAAAAGAAGAAAGTGAGTTTGATAAAGAGAATAATAAGCAGATAAAACTTGATTTTTAAAATAAAATAGGATTATGGCGTTTTATATTTGAAGGAAATATGAAGATAGCAATAATTAATACAGTTTTCTTTTTTTTATTTATGGTTATTTTTTTAACCTCTTGCTTCCCTGTGCAAAGAGCAGCAAAGGATTTTGGAGAAAAATTACCTGATAAAAGCATTTTAATTATACCTCCTGATAAAGGTAATATATTTTTTTCCTATTATCCGTATAATCCCGATAAATATAAGTCTGATGAAGGTTATTATGATATTAATGATAGTGATTTTTTAAAAAATGTTGATGATTCAATATTTTATGAATCTTTTAATGAAGGTTTGAGAAGGAGTTTAAATAAATATAACTTAAATTTATTTTTCTCCGATTCCATTGATGCTTTTCTTTTTAATAATAAAAAAAACTCTTATATCTTTTCAGTAGCACAAAAGGAACTTATAGAATACACAGATACTTTCGAACAAAAAGAAATGTTTGATAATGCTCTATATGTGCAAGAATTTGAGCGTAATAACCTTGTGTGTAATGTTTGGTTTGAATTTTCTGAACTTGATAATGATGAAAGATCAATGGAAGTTCTTTTTAATATGCAGTTTACAAGTGATCTTTTTGAAGGTGATTTTAGAAAAAACTGGCGTACAGGAGAAGTTACTTATGAATATACACCGTATAAGCTTGAAATAGAAGATGTTTATGACCTTAGTTTTTATACAGGATATAATAGTGGTGATTATATAGTTGATTATCTTTTTAATTTATTCCTTGAGGAGAGAATAGGCGAAGGCAGAATGCAGAATTATTATAGATTTGATGAAAGAAGCAACACTGCTCAAAATGCGGGAAATGACAAGTTTATAATAATACAACGATAATTTTATTTAAACAATCCATTTTACATACAAATAGGGTTGGGTGGTGCTTAACTCTTACTATTTTTTTCTCGCAAAGACGCAGAGAACGCAAAGGGTTTTGCATAACATTCTTCTCTGCGATCTTAGCGACCTCTGCGTGAAATAATATTACCAAAGGTAGGTTTGACTTTAATTATTGCTCTGATGGAG
The DNA here is from genome assembly GCA_003559475.1 of Bacteroidales bacterium. Lineage (GTDB taxonomy): Bacteria > Bacteroidota > Bacteroidia > Bacteroidales > UBA7960 > PUKZ01. The sequence continues at coordinate 13,046 of PWLF01000092.1, read as the reverse complement.
GGACAATAGAAGGTTATAGGAATAACGATTAAACCCGGTTTTATTAATAAATAAAAAAATGATTGCTATGAAAAAGTTAATTTACACATTACTTGTAAAAGCACTATTATTTACAAGTGCATACGCACAACAGGATAACTAATAACCTCTAAAAATATGATACATAAGTAGCATTAGAATTAATCCTGTTAAATAGCCTGCATATACTTGAGAACTTGAATGTAGATTCAGTTTTAATCGGCTGCTACCTAATAACCCGGAAACTAAAATTGTAATAATTATTATTAATGAAATATCTATTCTGAATAAAACAGCTGTAATAATAAACAATCCGGTCAGACCGCCAATAGAAATCATGTGTAAACTAATTTTCCACTTTAATGAGACCAACAAGCTTATTATAATTAAGAATGTAGCACTTAAAAAGTAAAAGTTTATTAAAGATGGTAAATTTGCATTATTTAATACATAAAAGGTAAAATAATACAACAATGCTCCTGCAATTAAAGGATAAATTCTTTGATTTCTTTTGTGAAGATTAATGTCGTCAATAATCCCAAACTTTTTTAAAAAGATTAAAAGTAAAAAAGGAATTATAGCAGTATTTATAAACACTATTAGCAAAACTATGCATTTAACCTTTAATGGCAAATATGCAATAAAAGTATTAAGATTAAATAAAATCAACAGTCCTATTGTAGGTATAAACAATGGATTAAGTATTGTTGATATGATTTTAGCTATCCTGTTTTCCATTAAAAAAATAATTAAATAAATTATTAAACTATCTCTTTTCTAAGTCTTGCAACGGGAATGTTAAGCTGCTCTCTGTATTTTGCAACGGTTCGCCTTGCAATGTTATAACCTTTAGTTTTAAGGATTTTTGCTAACTCCTCATCAGTAACCGGCTTTTTTTTGTTTTCTTTATCAATACAATCTTGAAGGATTTTTTTGACTTGTCTGGTTGATACTTCTTCGCCGTCTTCTTTTTGCAATGATTCAGAGAAAAAAGTTTTAAGCAGGAATGTTCCGAAAGGAGTTTGCACGTACTTGCTATTAGCTACTCTTGAAACGGTTGATACATCAAGACCTACCATATCAGCAATATCTTTTAAAATCATAGGTTTGATTTTTGTTTCATCGCCTGTTATAAAATATTCTCGCTGATAATCTATAATAGCTTGCATTGTCACTATAAGAGTATTTTGTCTTTGTTTTATAGCATCAATAAACATTTTTGCACCGTCAAGTTTTTGTTTAACAAACATTAGCGCTTCCTTATTGCGTTTGTCTTTTTTCTCTTTGTTTTGTGCAGCCATTTTTTGAAGCATGTCTGCGTAAGTTTGACTTATTCTTAACTCCGGTGCGTTTTTTGAATTAAGAGTAAGCTCAAGCTCTCCGTTGTTAATATTTACAATGAAGTCGGGAATTATATATTGTTCATTACTCCCTGATTCTGTAATTGCATTTCCAGGTTTTGGGTTAAGTTTTAAAATTTCATCAATTGCATTTTTCAGCTCTTCATCAGAAAAATCATGTCTCTTTTTAATTTTTTCATAATGCTTTTTTGTGAAATCATTAAAACTCTTTTCTATAAGTGTTTTAGCATTTTCAAGGTCTTTTGATTGTGCTTTTTTTCTGTTTATTTGTAATAAAAGGCATTCTTTTAAATCTCTTGCACCAACACCGGGAGGGTCAAACTCTTGTATTAGTCTTAATAAAGATAATATCTCTTCGAAGTCAGTTTCAATATTTTGAGAAAAAGCCAAATCATCAATAAGAGCACGGCTGTCTCTTTGTAGATATCCTGTATCATCAATATTTCCAATAATATGGGAGGCAATTACGTATTCACGGTCAGTTAATTTTCTCAGTCCTAATTGCGATAGCAGAAAGTCCTGAAAACTCATATCCGATGAAAAAGGTATTTCTTTTTTCTCATCGTCATCAGCAGAAGTATTATTACTACTTAATTTATAAAAAGGCACATCATCGTCATCAATATAGTCGGAAATATCAAACTCGTTGTCTTCTTTATTCTCAGTTTCAGTATTTTCTTTTTCTTCATCTATATCTGTATCAGTGCTATCATCAGTATGGAGTTCTTCAATATCTTCATTGCCTTCTTCTAAAGCAGGATTTTCTTCAATTTCTTGTTTTATCCTTTGTTCAAGCATAACACTAGGAAGTTGCAACAGTTTCATTAGTTGAATCTGTTGCGGCGAAAGCTTTTGAAGTAATTTTTGTTGTAAACTTTGTTTTAGCATTATTTATGTAATAATTTAGTATATTTTAACATGTTTTTTCACAAACAAGAAATTAAAATTCTGCATTCATAGGAGCTCTTGGAAAAGGTATTACATCTCTTATATTGCCCATACCGGTTATAAACAACATAAATCTCTCAAATCCTAAACCAAAACCACTATGAGGTGCTGTTCCAAACTTTCTTGTTTCAAGATACCACCATACATCTTCCGGGATAATATTCATTTCTTTTATCCTTTTGGATAGCATATCAAAATTTTCTTCTCTTTGAGACCCGCCAATTATTTCACCGATTTTTGGAAAAAGAACATCAAGGGCTCTTACGGTTTTATTATCCTCATTAACTTTCATATAGAAAGCTTTAATATCTTTAGGATAATCTGTTAGAATTACCGGCTTATTAAAATGTTGCTCAACAAGGTATCTTTCATGTTCTGATTGTAAGTCAACACCCCAAGATACCGGAAACTCGAACTTTTTACCCGAAGATTCTAATATTTTTATTGCTTCAGTATATGTTAAACGTTCAAATTTGCCTTTTAATACAAAATTTAATCTGTCAATGAGCTCTTTATCATACATTTTTTGAAGAAACTCAAGGTCATCTATGCAATTATCAAGGATATATCTTATAAGTGATTTTAGAAAATCTTCAGCTAAATCCATATTGTCATTTATATCATAGAAAGCCATTTCGGGTTCTATCATCCAAAATTCGGATAAATGTCTTGTTGTATTTGAGTTTTCAGCTCTAAAAGTTGGTCCGAAAGTATAAATATTTTATAGTGCGAGGGCTCCAAGCTCCCCTTCAAGCTGTCCGGAAACAGTTAGATTAGTTTCTTTTCCGAAAAAGTCTTTTGAAAAATCAATTGAGCCGTCATCTTTTTTAGGGATATTTTTTAAATCAAGGGTTGTAACTCTAAACATAGCGCCTGCTCCTTCGCAATCGCTGCCGGTTATTATGGGCGTATGCAGGTAATAAAAATTATTATCGTTAAAATACTTGTGAATTGCAAATGATAGTGCATGTCTTATTCTTAAAATTGCCCCAAAAGTGTTAGTTCTTGGTCTTAAATGAGCTATTTCTCTAAGAAATTCCAGCGAATGCCCTTTCTTTTGCAGTGGGTATTTGTCAGGATCAGCTTCTCCATAAAGTTCAATCTCTTCAGCAAGTATTTCATAATCCTGTCCTTTGCCGTCAGATTCAACCAACTTGCCGTTAACAGAAATACATGCTCCTGTTGTTATTTTTTTTAATAGGTCATCGTTGTTGAAAGAAGCAACATCAACAACAACTTGTATATTATGTATTATTGAGCCGTCATTTAAAGCAATAAAAGCTATGTTTTTGTTGCCCCTACGAGTACGAACCCAGCCTTTTACATTAACACTACTATTTATTAAATCTTTGCAATCTTTTTTAAAAAAATCAGATACCCTTGTTCTTTTAATAGAGTTTTTCATACTTGTTTTATCAGTTTAATTAAAATTTAGATTGCAAAAATAATATATTTTTAATCAATTTTTTAGGTTAATTTTTTTGTAAGGATATTTGTGCATTCGTGGCAAGAAAAAATAAGCCACGAATTCACGAATGAAAAAATCAGAAAGTTTGTAAAAAAAGTTCATGCAAAGGTCGCGAAATGATTAAATGCGAAAGTTCGCAAAGATTTTAGTTTTCTAATTATTGAGGATTTTATAATATTTGATTTTTTTCTTTTGCGACCTTACAGTGTATTTTCTTTGCGGGTTTTGCGTAGGACTATGAGTGGCAAGTTTGTAAAGTAAAAAGTAGAAAGTAACTGAGTTTTCTCGTGTACCTCGTATGGTTAATATTTTTTTAATCTAAGATACATATTAGTTTAACCACAGAGTCACACAGAGTTATTTCACAGAGTTACACAGAGTATTTAAGACCAAAGTGAAAAGTATATCCAAAATTGATTTTTTATTTTCTTTGAGTTGAAGTTTTCGCAAACGTTATTATGTACTCTTTTTTAAAAAACCATTAAGAAAATTAAGGTATTAAGAACATTAAGACTATTATATTAAATGGACCCTTAATGAATCTTAATTCTTCTTAATTCCTTAATGTTTCAATTTAAAAAAATAGTTTAAAAAAGCTGAAGTTTGATGTTTTTTTAATAAATAAAAGTTGACAAGCAATCTTATTATGCCTCGTATGGTTAATTTTTTTATGTATTCGTGGCAAGCAAAAAATGAGTTTAACACATCAATTTTTAATTATTTTTTTATGGGTAGTGCTTCCATTATTGTCTTTAATTTCTATAATAAACAAACCGGAAGACCATTTATGTGTATTGATAGTTGCTTTGTCGTTTTCCAAAATAGTGCTGTAAATTCTTTGACCTGTAACATCAAAAATGTCTATGTTCAACTTCTCGCTAATTTGGGTATGTCTTTTTATAAATAATTTATTTAAAAAGGGATTAGGATAAACGGATATATGGTCTTTTTCAGTTTCCTCGCCAATAAATTCTCTCAGCTGAAATTCTTTAAATAACCAATTGTTTGGATCAAATTTTACCTTCGAAGGATCATCAATTTGGCATGGATAATAAAAAGAAAAATTCTGATTTTTATTTGATTGAAAAAACCTTACAATTGTATCTGAGTTATTACAACTAAATTTCATTTCAAAAGAAGTTGCAAAAAAATCTGATGTGTCGGCGGATCTGTGTTGTTCAACTGTAAGGAAAATTGAATCATTCTTTTGATTCCATTTTATATCAAAAACAGGATGTCCTTCATCATAATACCATTGTTGAAAGAACCATTCCCAGTTTTTTGAAGACATTTCATCAACAACTTTTCTAAAATCTTCACCTGTTGCTACGCTATCTTTATAAATTTGTTGAAATTCTTTTAAAATATCAAAAAACAGTTGATCATCATCAATTTCAAATCTTAGAAGATGTATTATTGCTGCTCCCTTTCTGTATGATAGTCTTCCGTTGAAAATACGCCAAACGTCAGTAGTTTCGGAATATGGTATAAAAACGCTTCCTCCCGGCTCGCTTATAACCGAATTGTGAAAGTGAGCCATTTTTTGATCGGCTTTTTCCCGGCTTTCAAGGTGTTCAAGTGCCAAATATTCGCTATAAGTTGCAAATCCTTCATTTATCCATATATCATTCCATGTGGCGCATGTAACATTATTCCCAAACCAGTGATGAGCCAACTCATGGCTTATTATATCGAAAGAAAAAAAGCCCATTGTTGAGATAGTTTGATGCTCCATGCCTCCTCCCATAGGAGCCATAGCATGACCGTATTTTTCCGATGCAAACGGGTAGTCGCCGAAAAGCTCAGAGAAAAGCGTCATAAAGTCTTTTGTAAGATCAATTTCTTCTTTGTTTTGTGATAAAATATCATCGTGGTCGTATATAAAGTTTTGAATAAAAACAGAATCTTCGGGATTGCTAAGCGGGGCATAAAAATTGTATTCCCGGTATTTTGCAACAGCTAAAGATATAAGGTAGTAAGCTATGGGGTAATTTGATTTCCATTCATATCTAACTTTATTTTCCGGCAAGTCAGTAACATTTGTCAACAACCCATTTGATGCTGCAATAAACTCATCGGGAGTAGTAATAAAAACATGTACGCTATCAGCTTTATCTTCTAAAACTTGCTTGCAAGGCCACCATTGCCGTGCATTATTTGGTTGTGAAAGAGTCCACATAACAGGGGTCCCATAACTACAAGTGCCGGTGTTCATTCCTGAAAAGAAATTATGGTCGGATTCCGGCATACCTGAATAATCAATACTAACTTCAAAATAGCTGCCTTTAGAAATTGGCTCATTTAAAGAAATAACTATTTCATTACTTGAGTGTATAAAATCCAAACTTGTGTTATTTACTAAAACTTCTTCCACATCCATATAATCCATCAGTTCAAAAACTAATGTATCTAAAGAAGAGTGAGTTGACTTTGCCTTAATTGTTACAATACCTTCAATATAATGCTCATCCGGCTCAACTTGAACATCAAGTTTATAAAAACTAATATTATAATCATGAAGTTTTGGGTTTTGTTCGTATGTGCCGACACCTTTTTCTAAAAAGGCTTGCTTGCAACATGAATGCTTTTCTATACTGTTGTTATTCCAGTATTGCCCATTAAGAGAAAAATTTAAAATTATAAAGATACAGGTTATAAAATAGCTAAGCCAATACATTGTAGTTGTTTAGTAAATAAATTTAATATGATTAAAAACAATTAATCAAAATTAGCAATTTTTATTAATTTTTTGCAGTTAGCCGGTTTAAAAATATTTTTATTATTCTAACTTTATTAAGATTTATTATTATAATATGGATTAATTTTTGCAAATTTGCATCAAAACTAATAATTTGTGTTAAATCCGATAAAAAAACTCGCAGGACAGACAGCCATTTACGGCTCCAGTAGTATAATAGGCAGGTTGCTTAATTACCTGCTTGTGCCCATCTATACGAGGGTTTTTGTAACACAGGATTTTGGTGTTTTTATTGAAATGTATTCTTATGTTGCTTTCCTTATAGTCATTTTGACTTATGGTATGGAAACGGCATTTTTTCGCTATGCAGAAAAAGAAAAGAAAATTAGAACTACTGTTTTTAGCACATCTTTTATATCTCTTCTTTTAACATCATCTGCGTTTATATTATTGGCAATTATTTATAGTAGCAATATTGCTTCAATTTTGCGATATCCTGATAATTCAGAATATATTATTTGGCTTGCCATTATAGTTGGTTTAGATGCTTTAAATTCAATACCTTTTGCAAAACTTAGATCTGAAAATAAGGCTGTTCGTTTTGCTACTATAAAGTTATTGAATATAGGCATAAACATTGCGCTTAACCTGTTTTTTATAGTTTTTTGTCCTTGGATACTAAAGAACTATAATTTTGCTTTAAATGATTTTATAAATTTGATTTATGACCCTCAAATAGGAGTGGGGTATATTTTTATTTCAAATCTTATTGCCAGTATTTGCACTACTATACTGCTGTTACCACAAGTAATAAAATCTGATTGGAAGTTTGATGTTGCATTGTGGCGAAGGATGATTATTTATGCAATTCCCTTATTGATTGGAGGTTTAGCCGGCGTGGCTAATGAAGCATTAGATAAAGTTTTGCTTAAGTATATGCTGCCAAAAGAGATTGCTATGTCTCAGGTTGGTATATATGGAGCATGCTATAAGATTTCGATAATGATGACAATCTTTATTCAAGCATTCAGATTCGCTGCAGAACCTTTCTTTTTTGCCAATGCTAATTCAAAAAATGCAAAAGAGCTTTATGGAGAGGTAATGAAGTATTTTGTTATAGTTTGTGTGACAATCTTTCTTACTATTATGTTGTTTATTGATGTTGTTCAACATTTTGTCGGAGAAGAATATCGTGAAGGCTTGATAGTTGTTCCTATTTTGTTACTTGCAAATATGTTTTTAGGTATATATTTTAATCTGTCTATTTGGTATAAATTGACCGGAAAAACACACTTTGGTGCTATTTTCGCACTCTCAGGAGCTTTTATTACCGTAATTCTTAATATTTGGTGGATACCGATATTTGGATATGTCGGCTCAGCATGGGCTACTTTAGCATGTTACTCTACAATGATGATTTTATCTTATATTACAGGAAGAAGGTTTTATGCTATAAAATATGATATAAAGAAAATTTTAACTCATATCTTATTGGGATTAACAATATATTTTGTCAGCTTTCCTTTAAATGATATTATTCCTATACCATACTTTATTATTAATGGTTTATTGCTTATTGCTTTTTTTATTATAATAGTTTTATCGGATAAATCTCTAAAGGAAGATTTCTTTAGGATTGTGAATAAGAAGGCGAAGTAGGAATTTTGAAATAATTATTATAAAGATATTACAAAAACAAAAAAATGACTTTTTTTCCAAATTCCCTATGGTTTTAAAAAATTATTTGTATATTTGAAGTTAGAAAGCATATAAAACAGTAACTAATTTAATCTATAACTTTTAATTTTTATGGTTATAGATTTTTTGTTTGAAATAATCTGATATAATAAAATAAAATAAAATAAAATAAAAACGAAAGAGTAATTATGATTGAAAACGAGAGAAGTTTGAATGAAAAGCAGAAAAGAAAAGAGTTAATAAATTTAATATTAAATGAAAATCCTGAATTAAATAGAATTATAGAAACATCTTCTTCAGATAAAGAAATGAAGGAGAATTTAAAGGCTTTTGTTTTAGAATATTTGGAAGATAAACCGGAAACTCTTAAGTTTTATAAATTTGAGATAGAAGGTCATGATGTAGTAGAAAAACTACCATGGGAGGATTTAGCTGCAATAAGAGTTTTAGATTATATTGATAACTCCGGGAAAGAGATAGAAGATTTGAATTTGCGGGGAAAGAAAATCATTAATGACCCTTTTGGTATGCTATGGAGAGCAGTTAAAGAAGGGGAGGAGATAGGTAATTGCGATTTTTATGAAGATATGCTTTATCTTTTCAGACAGCTTAATGGGGAAAGATTTAATAAAGATATTAGTGAAGAAAAAGTTAAAGAGTGGATGGATAGACATCATTCGGGACTAGATGAAAGAATTATTAAACTCAGAGAAAAAAATAAAAAGCGAATTATTGAAATATTAACAAAAAAAATTGATAGCAAAGAAATACGTAGCTCTGAGTTTGTTTTGCCTGAATCTCTCAGCTTTGATAAGAAAATTGAAATGGTTAATGAGTGGTGGGATGATGAACGCTTCCATTTGAGGTTTGCTATCAGGAGTCCTGATTTGCTTAACGAGCTACTCGATTTTACAATTGATGATAAAACATTAAGTTTACTTTATAAAGCAGAAAAAAAAGGGATTCCTTTTTTTGTTAACCCTTATTATCTCTCTTTAGTGAATGTTAACCCTCCGGAATTTGCTAAGAGTAAAGATTTAGCAATAAGATATTATGTTTTTTATTCTGAGGAGTTAGTTGAAGAATATGGTAATATCGTTGCATGGGAAAAAGAAGATGAGGTTGAGCCGGGAAAACCTAATGCTGCAGGATGGATATTACCAACCGAAACTAATGTTCACAGAAGATATCCTGAAGTTGCAATCTTGATTCCCGATACTGTTGGAAGAGCCTGTGGTGGCTTGTGTGCTTCTTGTCAAAGAATGTATGATTTTCAAAGAGGAAATCTTAATTTTAACCTAGAAGAGCTTAAACCTGAAAAAGCATGGGACGAGAAACTGAAAAAAATTATGAAATACTGGGAAGAGGATTCTCAGCTTAGAGGTATCCTTGTTACAGGAGGTGATGCTTTAATGAACTCTAATGAATCTTTAAAGCAGATATTCGATGCTATTTATGAAATGGCTCTTAATAAAAAAGAAGCTAATAAAAAACGTAAAGACGGTGAAAAATATGCTGAAATTCTTCGCGTTCGACTAGGAACAAGATTGTTAGCATATTCACCTCAAAGAGTTACTCCGGAGCTGACAAAGGTTTTATCAGACTTTAAAGCTAAAGCCAAAAAAATCGGAATAAAACAGTTTGTTATTCAAACTCATTTTCAATCAGCAATGGAAGTTACTCCTGAGTCCAGATTAGCAGTAAAAAAGATTAATGATTCAGGATGGCTTGTTACAAATCAACTTGTTTTTACTGCCGCTGCTTCAAGAAGAGGACATACTGCAAAATTAAGACAAGTGCTTAATGATATTGGAGTGCTGCCGTATTATACTTTCTCTGTTAAAGGATATAGAGAAAATAGCTTTAAGTTTGCTACAAATGCTAGAGCTGTTCAAGAGCAAATTGAGGAAAAAGTTATCGGAACTATTCCTAAGGAGTATAAAGATTTTATAAAAAAGTTTCCCGCAGAACCGGAAAATATCGTAGAAAATATCAATAAGCTTAGAAAAGATGCAAATATCCCTTTTATGGCTATAGACAGAAATGTTATTAATCTCCCAGCAGTTGGGAAAAGTATGACCTTTAGTGTTATAGGTATAACTGAGGATGGAAGGCGTATCTTAGAGTTTGATCACGACCATACTCGTAATCATAGTCCGATTATTGAAAAATTAGGTAAGATAACTATTGTTGAGTCTAAATCAATAAGAGATTATCTCAATCAAATTGAAGATGAGGGTGATGACCCGTCAGAATATGAATCAATTTGGGGATACTCAATAGGAGAAACGGAAAAAGTAACTTCTATTTATGAATATTCTGAATATGATTTTAAAGTTACTGATAAAATTACAAATTTTAAGGATTGACTTTTTTTGTAAACAGAAAAACTGTTTTTCAATTAATCAATGTCTCTAATGCATCTTATAGCTGCTCCATAATTTTTGCCAGTATTGCCTACTACGATATCACCAAAATCGTAATCTATAGCAATAAAAACAGCTTCAGATTTTTCATTGGATATTGAGGATGTCCAAAAATCTGAATTTGTTCCAATATCACTAAAGGCACCACCACTGCGTCTATATCCTCCGGGAATTGCTGAGAATCCTACTATATCCATTCCACGTTGTATATTGTGATGATTCCATCTTGGATGTTCGTTAGTGTTGCATGAAGAGTCAGGATGACCAACCTGCCTGCATGATTTTAATGCATTTCCAAGATTTCCGCTGGAAACACCATCATAATTATCAATAATATAATCAAACATTTCACTCCAATCATCTTCATCGGGGACTATCCATCCTTCAGGACATAGCCCTTTATCATCATTTACGGCAAACCAGTTATAAAGCTTACCGTATGCACCAATCATTTCCTCTTCGGAGTCAATCCCGTCAGCACCACCAAAAGGTTGTACAGCGTAAGCTCCCTCTGTAGCACTTGACCAATCTGAGTTTGATAAATTCCCGCTGATCTCAGTTCCGTCAGAGTATTCATCTGTTCTTAAATTTTCACTAAACCAACACTGACTTCCAACTTCTATCACGCTATAGGTAAAACCATTATATTCAACACCATCATAAAATCCCTCACAAGGATTTTCAAAAGTATCATCAATATCAACCGGCAAGATGCTTGGCAGGCTTTCTCCACAATCATTTACTGCTACTACAGAAATATTGCCGGGTTCCATACCTGAACTTACTGTAATTGAATAGGTTCCTTGTCCGTCAGTAATTTCCCAGCCTTCAGGCACAGACCAGCTATACCATACATTAGGCATTTCATCAACCTCATATATCAAACCTTCACTTCCCGGGGCAACAGTTGTTTCTCCCGATATTTCCGAAGGCTGCTCCGGATCTTCATCGGCAATCTCAAAAGTATATATAGTATTTTCAGCAGGATTGTGATTTATAACATCATAATCTTGTATGCCACCTTTAGTCGCATAACCTGTAAATTCAAACTTATCACCCAAAGAAAATGGTAGATTATTCGATGAGTCCTTGTGATTCATAGTTGTATGTACCAATCCGTTGTAGCTTAGAGAAGCTTTTGACTGATTGCCCACATTGACCATAAATATCTGTTGTGAATAACTATCTGATTTAATGTTTAATATGTAATTTTGAGAATCACCTGCATAAAAAGTAAAATTGTGTAAGCCGTACTCTAAATACTCTTTATGATTTACTATGGTTTTTCCCGATAAATCATATACGCTAATATTAAAATAATCGGATTCTTTAACATTAATATCAAACCCTGTTTTTGATTTGAAAGGATTCGGGTAATTTTGAGTAACTTTAAAATGCTGTGGCAGAAGGTCTGATATGCCCGTTATAGTAAGAGTAAGAACTGTGTCCGGAAACTCTAAAACTTTTTTCCCTCCTTGAGTAATGTTTTCAATAACTATACTATCTAATTCACAATAAGTACAGGCATAATTTGCTGTAAATGTAAGTATAATTTCTTGCTCGTTAGATTTGATATTATTACTTATAATAGTTGATAACAGAATTAGTAAAAATATTTTTTTCATTTGAATAGTTTTTAGTTAATTTTTTTATAATATTTTGACTAAGGCCTAAGGGTTTTCAAAACCTTTAAGGTCTAGGTTTTTAATTAATATACTTTTTTAAACTTTTAGTTAATGAGTATTTCATTTGAACCCCGTCGGATAATATATCCAACCGGGTGAATAAAATTTAGCTAATATTTTTTTATGATAACTACAAATTTAATAAATATAAACTAAAGCACAATGAAATAATTAATTCTTTTTTTTCTAAAAAAAAACGGGGAATTATTATATGTGAAAATTGATAAGCGTAAGTGTTTTAGGTTTTAAAAGTTGTTTTTTTATTAAAAACCTAAACCTTTTGTTATATCTTTGTTATATGAGAACAATATCTGTCATAACATTTTTTGCCTGTCTTATAGTGCTTTTGTATGGTTTTTGGGTGCCTGCATGGTTTGAGTTATTGCTTATTATTTTCTTTTCATTTTCAATAGCCGGTTTAATTTATGGGCTACTTACTGCAAGATTTTCAGATAGTCTGTCATCATCATACAAAAAACAAGATAAAAAAGATAGTTGATATTTTTTTGAGATGCCTATGAGAAACGCTAGCCTGTCTGTATCTTAATTTATTTAACATTGTTTCCAAACTTCTTCCATATCGCCTTATTAACAATAAGCCTTGTATTGTTTCTCTGTTATTATTTCAGCAATTCAGAACAGAAAAATACTTTAGGTTAGATTGGTGATTTTCAGTCATAAAATAAATTTGGAAAAAAATATTTTTCGCACTAATTTAGCAAAATAACCATGGCACCAGCCATG
>PWLF01000046.1 GCA_003559475.1 Bacteroidales bacterium | reverse complement strand
TGGCGGGCAATGATCCACAATTTCTTGCGGCCTTCGTCCGGCTCGCCGATGGTCAGCAGCGTGTGCGCATGACCGTCCGGCGAAGTGCACAGGGTTTCGGCACGTACCCTGGAGTGTTCCAACGACGAGGCGATCAACTGCTGATGCTCGCGCAGGCTGTAGGGTGCGAAGTAGGCCACGTAGACCATATCGGACTCGGGCCGGTGCCGGATGACGAGTTGCCTGCCATCGAAATCGGTGTCGGTACGGAACCAGTTTTCCAGGTCGCTGCTGACCACCGCCTGGTAGTTCTCGAAGCCGTCCGGGTAAGACACCTTCCCGGCATTCTCGATCACCATCGTGCAGTCGACATCGCGTGCATCGCACAGCTGGAAGAAAAACCACTGCATGTGTTCGTCACCGGCGTCCGGCCGGATTCTCAGGCGAATCTCATCGGCCGATTCGGCCTTCACTACCTCGATGTTGCCGCCGTCGAAATGATCATGAATTCGAATGGTCATGTTGGTCCTCGGTTGTCCTTTACTGCAAGTCTGATTGATTCTGAACCAAGAAGATCACCAAGTGAAATCGCTTTCGCCGTTCTTCGGTGCTTCGTGGTTGATGATTTCTTCGCCAGCCGGGCCAAACACCCGTCGCACGGTGTGCCGGAACGCCTCGCCCGGTGTCGCCTCCAGCATGATGGGGCTGTTGTCGGTCGGGTGAGTCAGCTTCAGCCCGCACGCGTGCAGCAGCAGACGATGGCTGCCGAAATGCTGACGAAACAGCCGGTTATGACGGCCCTCACCATACGTGGTGTCGCCGACCAGCGGATGAAAGATATGCTTGAAGTGGCGTCGGATCTGGTGACGGCGACCGGTTTTCGGGAACACTTCGACCAGCGAGTAGCGCACGGTGTCATGCTCACCCATCGCGAAGGGAAGCTCAGCGGTAGCCAGCCGACGATATCGTGTCAGGGAAGCCTGGGCCTCGTCCGCCTTCTTATGTTTCTTGAGCGGATGATCGATTTCACCCTCCTCGTCGACCCACCCGCGGGGCACCGCCAGGTAGCGTTTCTCGACGCTCTGGGCCATGAACTGCTTGCCCAGTGCACTGGCGGTATCGCGATCGAGCGCGAACAGCAACACGCCGGAAGTGGCCCGGTCGAGCCGGTGCACCGGCCAGACCTTCTGCCCGATCTGGTCACGCAGCATCTGCACCACGAACTGCCGATCGGTGCCGAGACGGCTTTGATGCACCATCATGTCACAGGGCTTGTCGATCGCACAAAGCCACTGATCCCGGTAGACAATGCGAAATGGTCGGGTGGATTCGAGACTGACAGTCATGGGGCAGTTCATTGACCTGGCGACAGTGAAGCAGGAAAAAATTGAATCGTAACTCACTGAGCGGCTCGGTGCCGGCCTGAAGATTGAGGACGAGAACTTTGCCGCCGGCAGAACCGCGGCGAGTGATTGTACTCAGCCTGCCATTTGGCGCCCGGAAACTATTGTGCCCAGCGCCAAGAAAACAGGCTCCGCAGGCTTTGGCAATGATGCCGATCAATTCTTCGTTGCTGAAAGCCCGAAAAACTTGATCCAAATCAAGCTTGCATAATTGTACCTGCAGCTTGCATAATCAAACTTACAGGTTGCGTAAGTGGACCCGGATGACCGGGCAACCTGCCCGGCTGCAATGGAGCAACCAGCAATCAACTGCCAAATCAGACAAGGAAGGAACATCACGTCATGCGGATACTTTGGAGCATTACCTTTTTACCGGCCGTGATCCTGCTCGCATTCCCGGCAATCACGCTTGCCGGGAATGACGAGCAAGGTGAACAGCGCGAAGAAGCCCGAGCGGGACTTGATCGAATCACCGTGACCGCGCAACGGATCGAAGAAAGCCTGCAGGATGTGCCCATCGCTGTATCGGCAGTCGAATCCGAAACCCTGGAACAATCCGGAATCGGCACCGTGGATGACCTGAGCATGCGAGTGCCGGGACTCAGCATCGGCCGCTTCAACCCGGCCCAGCCCCAGATCTACATTCGCGGCATCGGCTCCACCGACCAGTCAGCCTCGGGTGACCCTTCTGTCGGAGTATTCATCGATGGCGTTTACATTTCCCGTCATGGCGCAATGGACCTCGATTTCTTCGGCCTGGAGCGCGTAGAGGTATTGCGCGGGCCTCAGGGTACACTTTACGGCAAGAACGTTGTCGGTGGAGCAATCAACTACGTCACCCGACCACCTTCCAGCGAATTCGGCGGACGCGCCGAAGCCCAGCTCGGAGAGTTCAACCGACAGGATTTTCGGGGACTGATCGAAGGCCCGGTTGCCGAAAACGTCAACGCCAGGATGACACTCAACCGGAACAAGCGTGATGGTTATTCCGTCAATGCGACCACTGGCAACGAGTTGAGTGACGAAAACAGCATTGGACTCCGGGGGTAGTTGCATTTCCTGATGGACAATGACCTCGATATCCTGGTTTCGGCCGACTACCGGCGGGCTCGACTGGCTGGCACCAATCGCGAGTGCATCGGTGAACAATTCATCTTCTTTCCCTGGTTTGCCCCGGGTTCTCCGTTTGCCGCCTCTCCTTGCAGCCCCGACCCGTTCGTCAATGAAAAAACCGAGGATGGTTTCACCGATACCGATGTCTGGGGTGTTTCGGCAACAGCCACCTGGGCAATGGACTGGGCCGAGCTGACCTCCATTACCTCGTTCCGTCGTGCGGAGATTGACTTAAAGGATGACTTCAGCGGGTCCGATGCCCCCTTGGTCGTACGCAATGTCAATGACGACAGCGATCAGTGGACCCAGGAATTTCGTCTGACCGGCGGCGAGCCCCGACAGCTGCAATGGCTTGCCGGATACTACTTCCTGTATGCAGACATCGACAGGCTGGAAAACAACGACTTTTCCGGAAACGATGTTCCCCTGCAACTGCCGCCGCCACTGAGTTTCAATCCATTCTATTTTCAAAGCAACAAGACGACCAATCACGCCGTTTTCGGGCAGGTGACCCGTGCGCTGACCGACCGACTGTCACTGAAGATGGGGGCGCGCTATACCTGGGAAGAAAAACGCGCGAATATCCGGACCGAGGGCTTCGATCCCACCGGCTCCTTTCTGGCAGAGCCTTACGATGTCAGCCCGAGCGAGACCTGGTCTTCGTTCACACCCATGGTGTCTCTCGACTATCACTTCCATCATGGCGCAATGGCGTACGTGTCCTACTCCGAAGGATTCAAGAGTGGAGGCTTCGATGGCACCGCACGTGATGCCGAAGCAGCCCAGCGCGGATTCGATGAAGAGCGTGCCCGCCAGTTCGAGGTCGGGTTGAAGTCCCAGCTACTCGATAATCGGGTGCGTTTGAATCTTGCTGCGTTTCACATCGATTACTCCGACCTTCAGGTCTTTCAGCTTGTCGATGGTGCATCACTGATCGTATCGAATGCAGCAGATGCCACCAGCCAGGGGTTTGAAGCCGAAACGTGGGCCGTACTCAGCGATAACTGGCGTCTCCGCGGCAGCTATGCCTACCTCGACGCCACCTACGACACATTCATAAATGAGGACGGCCAGGACTTCAGCGGCAATCGTTTGACCCGATCACCTGAGCACAGCTACAACGTCGGTCTGAATTACGACACTCCCATCGGTGACAACATGAGCCTGTCGGCATTGGCCGAATACAGCTACCGTAGCCGAATCTTTTATGATCCGGACAATTTCCCCCTGGTTGGCGATTCCTCGGTGGGACTGCTGAACGCACGAGTCACGCTCGGTGTCGGTGATCACTGGGCATTTTCCCTCTGGGCGAACAATCTGACCGATGAAGTCTATCGTCTCAATGTCATCGACGGCCGCGGCCCATTCAATCTCAGCGAGAGCGGCTCGGCGGTCATAGGACCACCTCGCATGTGGGGAGTGACCGCTGATTATCGCTTCTGACTTAAGTAAGCTCTGACCAGGGCTTATGATTGCGAGTTGTGCTGACTGCCTGTCCCAACGCTCAGCACCATCTATTGACCGGAGGTCCCCCGCTGGACTCTCCGGTCTTTTTACTGGCCTACGATCGATCCCGGGAATGGTCCGAACTGCACTGCGCGGCAATGCAGAGTTATTCAGTGCCCCCCTCGACAATTGCCTCTGTGGTATCCGGTTTGACCGGTGACTCACACTCGCTGCATACCACCACCCCTTTCAATGGTTTTCCACATGTCTCATCACGGAACAACAGTGGCGGACCTTCCGGGCCGGAGCACCAGCAGTCACCCCACTGGGTCATGGCCATGAGCATGGGGTAGAGCGAAAAGCCCTTATCGGTCAGCACATACTCGCTGCGAGGCGGCCGCGACTGGTACTGACGCTGGCGGAATATATCCATTTCCACCACGCGCTTGAGGCGATCGGTCAATATGTTGCTGGCCAAATTCAGGGTCTTTTGCATTTCATCGAAACGCCGAATGCCGAAAAAGCCCAGCGCCACGACCTGTGGTGTCCAGCGATCGCCAATCAGGTCAAGCAATTGACCGGACACCGGAAGCGCCTGCCTGGAACTGGATGCAGCCGTCGTACGTCGACGACGGCGTTGGTTACGCGTGATCCAGCTTGCACCCGGACCATCGCGAAAGGTCACTTCTCGCGCATCGATTGGCTTGCGGCACTCGGAACAGAGCATGACCGGCGTCATCGCCTGTCCGCATCCCAGATGCCTGACTGCCGGCTTGTTGAAACGGGGTACCCATTGCTGCTGCCAGGCCAGCGCCATCAAAGCGGTGTCAAACAGGTCCCGTCCCTTTTCGGTCAACAGGTAGTCCA
>PWLF01000180.1 GCA_003559475.1 Bacteroidales bacterium | reverse complement strand
TGCGTGAAACCTTTTTCTTATAAAAAAATAAATTTCAACCAATATTTAAAAACAATTAAAAGATAAACTAATAAAAATTATAATTTTTATGCAAATCAAAAAAAAACGACAAAACCAAATTAATTTGTAAAAAAATTAAAAAAAGTTTTTTAACAGAAAATATTTATATATTTAGATAATAAGTTTTGTTTTTGTTGATATGCGGAATCATTAGTGTCCACTAAAAATTAATGAACGTTCTTTGAAATCATTGATAGTTCAAGATTTTATAGCTTTCTTACACGGTGACGATTTTAATTGACTATAAACTTAAATTAATTATAGCCACTAAGACTCAAAGGCTCTAAGATTCACAAAGACCTAAATTCCTGCATGTTAATCTTCGTGTTTCTTTGTGTTTTTGTGCCTTTGTGGCTAAATTAATTTTAACCGGACATCAGTGATGCGGAATAATTTTTAATTGTTTCCTCCCTTGCAATTAAATTTTTGAGCAAATATATAATTATCACATAATCAATTAGTTATTAACTTACACTTTAAAAAATGGGTGGCACATTCGGAAGTCAAAAAAAAAACATTAAGAAAATTAAGGTATTAAGAACATTAAGACAAATCTCTTAAACGGACTTTTAATTAATCTTAATTCCTCTTAATTCCTTAATGTTTCAACTATAAAAATTCTCTAAGCAAGCCGAAGTTTGATGTTTTTTTTCAAAATAAATAAAAATTGACAAGCAATCTTATTTTTCCTTACATGGTTAATATTTTTTTATCGGTCTTTTTACCCCCTCTTAATCCACAACCAAAACCCTTTTAGTTTTTACGCTTTTATCACTGATTATTTTCATAAAATAAACACCTTGTTTCAACTCGTTGATATTTATTTCAGTACTGAATGCATCAATTGCATATTTTGCTGCTATTTTTCCGTTTATGTTTATAAGCTTTATCTGTTTGATTTTTTGATTAGATTCAACAATAAACTTTTCGCTTGCAGGATTTGGAAAAACTGATACTTTAATATGGTTTTCTTCTTTTACGATGTTTGTTATTTTTTCCATCTTAATTTCTACTAATGTATCACCACTTAATTCTATTTCTCCGGTAACAGTTTTATAATCATCTAAACTTACTTTGTAATCTAATAAACCTTGAAAACAACAATGGCTGAAATAAGTTAAACCATTTATATTAGTGGTTTTGGTTAAAGAATCATTGAAAACGTTAATAACATCAACCGTTACATCAGTCAAAGGAGAATAGTCCGAAGCATCTGTAACACTAAAAGTAATGGTTGGGTTAAGAGTTCCAATTTCTTGTTCTATAAATATTTGATGGTTCCAAACGCCTTTTAAATCGGGAAAAATTTCAGAAAGGGTAGTCCAATCTTTTTCTTCGGAATATCTACCCATCATTATCATTTCTCCTTTTCCGTTATCAGGGGTTTCTTCAATTTCAGTATCAATTCCTGCAGGGTAAAAGCCCTCTCCCGGATCATACCATTCAATACCAAGCCAATATTCATAATTTGGATCAATGGCACAAGGAACAGTTAGCATAAGTTCATTAATAGAATACGGAACAGGAGTAAATGACTCAAATGCACATTCTATTAAGTTATCACGGTCAGGACCTTGCCAAATTCTCGCGACAACATCACCTTCCGGCAGGTCCCAAACTCCAACCTTAATTATAGTAATATCATGAAAGCAATACAACAAGCATCCACAAAAATCTTCAGTATCCCAATACACGGCAGATGTCCACCATCCTTTCGTATCAAATCCGACCGAATCTGTCATCACGCCGGTATCCCACATTAACCATTCACCACCCTTTTTTACATTAAAATCAAAAGAAGTATCATTATTTTTAGCTCTTTCAATGGTTTGTGAAAATCCGGTATTTGTGATCAAGAGGAATATGATTAATTTTAATAATATTATGTTGTGTGTTAATGATTTCATGATTTGTTGGTTTTATAGCAAAGTTATAAAAAAAATTTTATTTTGGGACTTTAATTGAGACACCCGGATCTGTTTTTACTCCCGTATCAAATAAAACATTTTGTTCCGCATCAAAAACAATTTCAGCATTATTAGTAATCAACACATTACCTGTTGGAATTGACGAAGTTACATTATATCCTATATAAATATTCCTTCCAGCATAATAAGTGTTATTTGTTAAAGTATCGTTTTGTATATAAATATCTTCGGTAAATTCATTTATACTGCCATCTCCTGTAGGCATATAGTTAGTAGGACTTGTAAAACAATTGGTGGACGGCAATACTTCGGTGTTAACTCCGGTTATATATCCATTTCTTAAATTTATTACACTGTTAAAATCATTTAAATGAATATCCGCTCCATCTTCTATACAAAAATATGCATTTTCTTGTACTTCAATTTTTCCCGATCCTGTTATTTCAATGTTAGAACTTGAAGATAACAATAAAGTAGCATCTTCTTTAACAATGATTTGATTGTTATCAGCTAATATTAATTCATCTTCTATAACCAAGGCACTCCCGGGTTGCAGAGTAATTGACACATCCGTTGCGGCAGAAAAGCTACCTTCTTCGCTTATTTTTAAAATTCCTCCTTCTGTAACCTCTATATCTTTTTGTAAAAAGAAATCACGGGCTATTGTAATTTCCTCCTCAATGCTTGAAGGTAAATAGTCATATAATATAGGTAAAGAGGTAATTGTATTATAAACCTCATCACTTTCAATAATAACAGGCAAATCCGAATCGCTGAAATCAATTTCTAAAGGAGGATTGTCATCAAGAGTATCATAATCAATTAATGAAAATGAATTAACCTTACCAGAATTGAAGTTAGATCTAGTTATAAATTTAAGAAAAAACTTTCCTGGATTTAGGTCATCAAGAATATTTGTAACATCTAATCCTAATTCAATAGGGTCTTCATTTATGCCTTGCATATGTAAAGATTCCCCTTTATAAAATCCAAGTCCTCCATAGATTTGAGTAGCTGTAGGGTTTTCTTCATTTGGGTTTTCTGAAACACCAGAACGTATAATAAGGTCTTCTCTGGAATGAGCTTGCATATTAACTCTCATTGTCACTTTGGGGCTATGATATTCTTTTCCAATTTTCATAAGGTAAACATCATCCCCTATAATACCACCTTCATCTTGATGTTTTGCAAGCAATCTATAGGGCATATAAAAAAATCCTGAATCTTCTTTTTCCCTATCAACTCCATAAGAGTTAGCAACTTTAAGCGCCCCAATATCCCATTCTGCCATATTATTTTCAGGATTTTCAAAATACCCTTTATCATCAAAATCATACTTTATACTATCATTATATCCGACGATTGTCATGGCGTGACCTCCTGATCCGATACGAAAAGATAATACTATATGTTTACCCGCTTCGACACTCGGAGGATGAATAGTATCTACTACCATTCCCCCACCGGTCCTAGCAACAAATCCAACTATACCACCTCCTTTTTCTACATCCCCTTCTCCAAGGTTGTGTAAGTAGTGTTTTAGGTCATCCAACCCATCAGGAGTATTCACGGATAATCTATAAGTACCGTCAATTACTCTGTTTTTCATAGCTGATCTATATTTTTCATATCCGCTTATCCATACATAACAACGTTCATTGCCATCACCCAAATCAGGTATATACATTTTGTCAATAGATTTACCACCATAAGTTTCAATATTTGGAACGCCTAGTGTCCTAATTACTGACCAATTACCCGGAAAGGTACTTCCTCTATCGCAATCATCTTTATTTTGAAAATTCCATGTAAAATTGGGAGGGTACATATTTTCGATATCTGTAGAGTCGGATGCAGATAAATCTCTTTCTCTGTTGACCATGTATGTATAAATATAACTTACCCCTGCTGCAGCAGCACAACTTCCTCCATCCTGATCAAATATAGGTCTAAAATACTTTTTCTGCGAATTATCTACCTTTGAGGGGAGTGTAATGTTTTTTGCACTTTCAGAAATTACTAGTTCAGGGATTGAATCGTATTCACCCGGAAATGGATAATAACAATCACACCACTCTTCTTCTTTTTGTCCGTTAACTGATGTGATTAGAAAAAACAAAAACAAGGAAATATATAAATTTTTCATGATTTTTATATTTAAAATTTAAAAAAATATAGTTATTTAATAAAAGTATTTATTTTAATTATAAAATTCCAAATACTCTTATCCTACTCCGTCAAAATCATCCTCTTCGTATCAATCTCTTTACCATCCACAATAAGCGTATAAAGATACATGCCTGGTTTTAGCTCGTTTCCATGTATTTTTATGCTTGAATTTCCGCGGTCGTTAATAGCATAACTGCTTATCTGTACGCCTTGCATGTCGTAGATATATAGCATGGCTTTGTTAACGTTTTCAGGGATCTCAAACCTGATATCTGTAGATTGATTGAATGGATTCGGAGTGTTTTGATAAAGTACGGGCTTTTGTCCTATTTCAATATTTTCATTGCTGCCTGTGGCTGATTTGCTTTCGCCGGGATTGTCTAAAACATCCGCTTCCCGGCAGCATTGAGCTTTAAGGATTTCCAAGTCCTTTTCAAGTCTTGTGATCCTTCTTTCAAGAGTTTCAATTATTTTATCGCTCTCCTTGCTTGTCTTTTCGCCACCCCTCTCTAATTCTTCGATGCGTCCTTGCTGTTCACTATAAGCTTTTACCAATAAAGGTATTAATCCGGTGTAATTTATGCTCATAACCCCAAAGCCGTTTTCATAAACCAAGTCGGGATATACTTCTTTAAATTCCTGCGCTATAAATCCAAAATG
>PWLF01000144.1 GCA_003559475.1 Bacteroidales bacterium | reverse complement strand
ATGCTGGGTCACTTTCAATAAATGACAATAATTTAAAATCCGAATCACTGAATTCTAAATACATGGAGTTACAATCAATTTCTCCCGGCCCTAGTATAGGTTCATCAAAAGCACCAATCCAGCTTCCAACGAGAGGATTAGATGTCTCTCCATTGCCATTGCCATTATTTCCATTAGGATCACCAACTTCGTCATCATCACTACAACTAATATTAAAAATGAATAAAGATGTAATAATTGCGAACAAAAAAATTCTAAAAAATGCATTTTTTTTCATAGTACTAATATTTTTTTGTTATGCCTACTCTACTTGGGATTTTCGGCTTCCTCCTTTTATTAATGTAATATTAAATTGGTTATATTGTTATTCATTAACATCCACTATTTTATCTACTTAATACTTTCCTGCATCGAGTTTTTCTTTGATATTTGTAAAAGCATCAAGCGTATAATCAACATCCTTTTCCGTATGCATTGCCGTAGGAATGATTCTTATAATTATTACTCCTCTTGGGACAACAGGATAAGCGACTATTGAGCAAAAAATATTATGATTTTCTCTAAGGTCGTAAGCTATTGCTGTAGCTTCTTCGGTTTTGCCTGATAAATATACAGGAGTAACGGGAGATTGTGTGTTCCCGAGGTTAAAGCCCCTTTCTTTTAATCCATTTTGGATACGATTTGTTATTCCCCATAATTTTTCACGAAACTCAGGATTTTTTCTAATAAGATCTAATCTTTTAAGGGCTCCTAATACCAAGGGCATAGGAAGCGATTTTGCAAATATCTGGCTTCTCATGTTATATGCAAGATATTTAATAATTTCGGGTTTTGATGCCACAAAAGCCCCTATTGAAGCCATTGCTTTAGCGAACGTTCCAAAATAAACATCAACACTATCTGTTACATCAAAATGCTCTGCTACTCCTGCTCCTGTTTTGCCCATTGTTCCGAAGCCATGAGCATCATCAACTAATAAGCGAAAGTTATATTCTTTTTTTAATGCTGCAATTTTATCTAATTTTCCAAGGTCCCCTGACATTCCAAAAACTCCTTCGGTTATAACTAATACTCCTCCTCCTGTTTTAGATGTAATATTTTCAGCTCTTTTCAATTGTTTTTTTAAATTTTCAATATCATTATGAGGATAAACAAAGCGTTTGCCATGATGCAGTCTCACGCCGTCAATAATACATGCATGCGATTCGGAATCATAAACTATAACATCTTTTCTGTCAACTAAAGCATCAATTATAGAGACCATACCTTGATATCCGTAATTGAGCAAATAGCATGCTTCTTTACCAACAAATGATGCAAGTTCGTCTTCCAGTTTCTCATGAAACGCGGTTTGACCTGTCATCATTCTTGCTCCCATGGGATATGCCAGCCCGTATTTATTGGTCGCTTCAGTATCTGCTTTTCTAACCTCAGGATGATTAGCAAGACCTAAATAATTATTTAAACTCCAAACTAATTTTTCCTTTCCTTTAAACTTCATTTTTGTTGAAATTTCCCCTTCAAGCTTAGGAAAAGCAAAATATCCATGTATTTGGTCGGCATATTGACCCAAAGGACCTAAATTATTAGTTGCTTTATTAAAGACATCCACTTTTTAAATTTTTTGATTAATAATGCAAAATTAAAAAATTTATGAGATTTGTTAAAAAGTCGGAAGAAAAAGGTAAAATTTTATTTTGCATAAAAAAAGTTGGATAAGGCAGAATTTTCACCTTATCCAACTTAAGAAGAGATTATTACTACCGCTTTAATTAGTCATCATCCCTGATGCAGCGGACAGGACTGCCTTGCTGTTTTCTATTTAAAGATGCAGTTCCAGCAATACCAATATCGTTAAACATATACATCATTAAATCAGGATCCATGGAGCTCCATATCAATGATTGTCTGTTAAGCAATGTATATCCTCCATCATTATGTTTGCGAAATCCAACACCGTGAGCAGAAAAGCCAAATTCGTCCGTTCCATAGTGAGTATTATCAGCATTCCAGCGAGGATGATCTGACACAGAACAATTACCCCCAAGCGGAGAATTAACTTGACGACATGATTTAAGTTTGTTCCCCGCTCTTCCATCATTAAATATTGACTCCACAAAATCTAACAACTCATCAAAATCTTCCTCAGAAGGCACTTTCCAGCCATCAGGGCAAATACCGTGTTCACTATTAACAGCATACCAGTTGTATAATAAGCCATGTGTATCCTTATAATCAAAATTATCTGCATAAACTGAATACGCTGCTTCAGTAGTATTTGCCCATTCATCATTAGTAAGACCTGTAGTTATGGGCAAAGAATTACTGTAAATAGTTGTCTTAAGGTTTTCTGTCATCCACTCCTGGTCACCTATCATAACAGTATTATATTGATACCCGTCATACGTGACAATATCGTTATAATCCCAAAAATGTATTACATGTTGCTCGCTGTAACCATTACCCTCAGAATTTGTTGCATAAGCTCTTATATAATAGGTTGTATTAACTGTTAAATCCTCTGTAGTTAATGTACTGCTAAATTCGCCTATCCCTCCGCCTTCTGTGGTGAAGTTATCAACTCCCAAAACAGGATTTTCTTCAGTATCCCAAACAATACCCCTTTGTTCAACATTTTCACCACCATCGTTTATAACAATTACATCAATAACCCTAAATCCGGGGTTGCCGGCATTTCGTGATACTATTTCTACAACCGGAGGCCCTGCAAGTGTTTCAAACTCCTCCTGTTCACCAAAAGCAACTCCATGGCTATTGGATGCATAAGCCCTGACATAATAAGTTGTACCGGGCTCCAATCCTGTAATAGAGGAGGTAAATGCGCCTTCTTCAGCCAAATCATCAATAATATAACTGTCGTCTAATGTAGGGTTTTCTGAGGTTGACCAGCATACACCTCTAAGCAGAACCTCGCCATCGCCGGAATCTGTAACATCACCACCACCGGTAGCAGAGGTTTGTTCTATATCAGTAATGCTTTCTGTACTTACCGTTGGACGATTCGCATCTTGAAGTGTAGCAAAGAAACGCTGATTGCCATAGGCTATTCCAACACTGTTTACAGCATAAGCCCTGACATAATAGTTAGTATTCGGGCTTAAGTCGGTTAAGTCACTTTCGAAATCACCAAGACCTCCATCTCCATCTTGTAAATGCCCTTCAGATGTACCGAGAGCTGGCATGCTACTTGTTCCCCATACTATACCTCTTGCGGTAACCGGAGATCCACCATTATTTGTAACATTCCCACCTGATTTTGCTGAAGTTTGTTCTATATCGGTAACCTCATCTGTAGTAAGCGTGGCAATAAATACTGAAGCAGCGAGTGTAGTAAACTCAACCTGGTTTCCATAAGCTATTCCCGCTCCACTGATTGCATAGGCACGCACATAATATAGTGTTTCGCCGGTAAGATCTGTAAGATCAAAATAAAATGGACCTTCAATATTTTCAGTAATTGATTCTATACCATCATGAATATCAACTGTTGGTTTTTCGCTTGTACCCCAAACAAGACCATATTCCGTAACCGAATGGCTCCCTTGAGCAACAACATTACCACCACCTTTAGCATCTTGTTCTTCAATATCGGAAACAGCCATTGTTATGACAACAGGTACCGAAGGTGGGCATGGCCCCCAAGTTGGTACACCATCACAAAGATGTAATTTATGATGATATTCGCCCGGATCAATAGGCACCCAATTTGTTCCGTTCCAAAATAGCATTTCGCCGAATTCGGCTCCACCCGGCATATCATCCCAGTCAGGAGTCCAGTCATGAGGAAGATAAAGCCCATCATGGTCTCCCCATGAATACGCCTCATCCCAACTGTCAATATCAGCATTATCTATACCGGCTGCAGGGCTGGCTGCAAATATTGGATCACTCTCTTCATCAATATATCCCTCTTCTGCATGGTCTCCCCATGAATGCGCCTCATCCCAATTAGCAATATCTGTAGATTCAATACCGAAAGCAGGACTCGATTCAAAAATCGGATCGGTTTCATCTGCTGCTTTAGCATACATAGCGTATGGCACGCTTAAGAGTTTTGAAGTACCCATTACCGTTCCATCAACGCTAATACGAATAAAATATTCATCAGCACTCCAATCAATTCCATCCAGTGATGACTCAGAGCCAATCTGAATATTTATCAATCCGTATTCATTAGTAGCCGTATTATGTGTTTCTGTAAAAACCTCTGACCCGGAATCACTACCTCGCAAAATATCAATTTTTAAATCTACATTCTGTGATGTAATCGGTTCTCCGGCATCATTACGCAATACCGCTTGATAATTAAAACTTTGGGAAGACTGCCCCAAAACATTTATGCATATTAGAAATAATAATATGCTTTTAATAATACTTTTCATTTTTTTGATTTTTAATTAATAATTTTTTTAATATATAAGAAACAAAAACTCTTTTTAGGAAAAACAGACTCTTAAATATTTATGCTTTAATATAATTCCAAAAACCTAAGAGTCTGTTTCTTTAATTAATATCAGCTACCGCAAAATCTATCTAACAATCTGAACACGCTCGGTAAACACACCGCTTCCTGTTACTATCTGTATAACAAAATAACCGGGTTCTAAACTGCTAACATTGATCTCTGTTTTGTTTGAATCTACATCTAAATCCAAAATCAATCGTCCGCTAATATCTGTTAGACGTATCGATTCTATAACTTCACCGGATTTGATTTTGAAATAATCCCTTGAAGGATTTGGATAAACGGTAATTTCTGTATCTACAACTACCGATATGCCAACTGTCTCTTCAAACTCTACT
>PWLF01000156.1 GCA_003559475.1 Bacteroidales bacterium | reverse complement strand
ATCCTCGCAAATCGTTTCTTTGTTAAGAAAATCTTCTAATTTTCCATAACAATGGTTTTGGTAGGGAGAATAATATTTATCTCCTTCTTTTATTAATATTTTATAGAGTTTTTTCATAATACCTTTTTAAAATTGTACATTGTAATAAATTTATTTTTATTCATCATCATCCTTGGACATTGCCCAAACAAGTGCTTCATATATACTATCTTTCCAATTTTCTGCTTCAACAAAACAAGTAGTTGAAATATCTTCTGGTTTATCGCTCATTGGAACGTTTTGAAAACCATCAAACGCAACGGCCCAATGACCATTATCATCATGTAATAGATTTGGACTTGCACCAATTTCTGCCAAGTTTTCAAGTGCCTGTTCACAATTGATTTCTTTGTTTTTTAGTTTTGTTAGTATTTCTTTATATTCCATAATATTATATTGTTTTAAAATTGGTGTCTTTTTACTGTAACATTGGATAGATGATTTACTTTATCAATCAATCTATCTGTTGTTTCTTTTAAGTTTTTTTGGGTTTTGTATTTCTTCTCCATTTGATAGAACAGCAAATGTCTTAATCCCTAAATCAATACCTATTGTTTTGTTTTCGTCAATGGGTTTTAGTTTTGGGAATTCTTTATTTACTTCTACCAAAACAGATGCAAAATACTTTCCTGTTGGAGTTTTACTTATAGTAACTGTTTTTGAATTACCTTCAAATTTCCTGTGTAATCTACATTTTATTGGTTTCTTGAATTTCGGTAATGATATGGTGTTTGTTTCAAAATCTACAACCCCATTTTGAGGAACAGAAAATGATTGCCTATTATCATGTTTGCTTTTGAACTTTGGAAATCCTTTTTTATCCCTAAAGAATTTAAATGCCTTATCTAAGTTTTCTAAACTTGCCTGAAGCGATTGACTGTTTACTTCTTTAAGCCAGCTTGTTTCTTCAGATTTCTTTAGATAAGGTAAATCTTTTTGTATTGTAAATCTCGACAGACTTTCTTTTGTTGTCTGGTATGTCTTCACTTTCTTATCAAGAGCATAGTTATATATCCAACGTGAACAGCCAAAATGCTTTGCCAAAAGCACTTCTTGTTCTTTAGTAGGATACATTCTGTATTTATATGCTCTTAATATCATAATGCAAATATACAAATAATTTTTAGAATAACAAAATATTTTATCTAAAAATAAGCAATTCATCCAATCCACGCTAAAGCGATGAATTGGATTTCTTGCTAATCAATTTTAAAATAAACGATAATACCACACCACCAAAAAATATTTTTGATTTTATTAAAAAAGCGTTTGATGGATAATATAATTTCACCCCATAAAACCCAATCATAAAACATAAGATATAAAAAGCAATTGTTCTCATAATATTTTATTTTTATGATTTATGTACATTCTATAATATGTGTTATATATAACGACATTTATTGTACAATGTTACAAAAAAGGTGGTATAAATTAATACACCACCTTTTAATAGAAACAAATTATAAACCAAAAACTTATGACACCCAACCAACTCTTTCTAAATCACTTTTATTCATATCTACATTATATATTTCTTTCATCCCATGTGTGGTATATGTCACTATACCATCAGACGTTTTAACAACCCATTCATTTTCTTTATTTTCATTTTCTCCTCTGTCTATAACCATATCACCACTATGTGGGATTTTATAAGCAATGATGTTTATTTCATTTTTTCTTGTTATTGTGTTTGATATAGTTGAAAATTTTTGGGTTTGTAAATAAATTTGTTTTCTATATAGTATAACGATAATTTTCGGACAATGCTACAAAAAAAGGGTGGTATAATTAAATACCTCCCCTTTTTAATTTAATATGTAAAACAGAATCCCCATTTTCTATGCGTGTGCGTGATGAACATAAAATTTTTTATATCCCATTGATCTTGCTATTGCACTAATGGCATCCATTATTGCTTTATTCCCAACACCCGATATGTTTGATGATAGTTCTATACCTGCATTATTTAATGCATCTGCAACAGCAGCACTTGGACGATGATATCCATAACCCCCTGCACTTCCTGATGATGATATGTTAATACCATCAATACCTTTGCCATATATCCAAACACAAGCATAATTTTTTGCGTTTGTGCCATATATTCTAACGGTGATGGGTATATGTGTATAATCGCCAAAACTATCGTCCAATACGATTACAGAATATTCATCTTGAAGTTTATTTTCTTTTCTATGGTTGATATTAAGATTGTCAACCATTTTGTTTGTTATCTTTGCCTCCATATTATTTTATTTTTTTAGGTTTATAAAATTTGGTTTAACTATTTACTGATAACGAAATTTTATGGACATTGTTACAAAAATTTTCGTATATAAAAAATAAAACATACCTTCAAAAACATAAAATGGTGTATATATACACAAGTTATATTCAATTAATTTTTTTGTTTTGAGTTTTTATATTCCGCTTTAAGTTCATTCTTCAAGAACTCCAATGCTTTATTGATATACATATAAATACCACCCATTTTACCACTCATTTGTTCTTGAATGAACTTCATTGTATCTTGATACGAAAAAGTTTCTTGCGAGTTAATATAATCTTCAACTCTAATTAAAACTTCTTGTATATAATCTTCCGTTCTTTTTGATTTAACAAGAGAAACTTTTTCTAACGCCTTTTCTTTTTCCATAATTATTTTATATTTTTATATTGTAAAATAAAAAATTAACTAAATATAATAACAAATATAAGAAATAAATTTTGATTTATCTAATTTTTATAGGTAAAATTTACTTCTCATATTTGCAACCGTTGTAGCCAATGCTACCTTACGATAAATCACACACCATTACAGCGGAGTAAATAGATATTTTACAACCTTGTTGGTGTGCTCTTTCAAGCCATTTAAACATTTCTTCCTCGTTAACCCTCCTAAGTTCTCCTTTTCGGATTAACTCCCCGTCATTATTGACGTCTTGATAAAAACATACAATGTATTCTTTCATGATTTTCTTTTTGAATCCGCACTGGCTACAACAATGTATAAAAACAAGCCGCTGAAAAGCCAGTGCATAATTTCAGCGTTTGTTGTGGCGGCCAATTTTTATACTTGGCCGTTAGCTGTAATTATAAAACCTTCTTTCAAGCAATCTTTCCCATTCGGGTTTAGCCATTTCAGTTTCATAAATTTCTTTCAGCATTTCATCTGTTATCTTCAAAGTAGGTTCTTTAAGTCTGTATTTAACCCGAATTTTTTCTCGTTGTGCATAGCCAAGTTTTTCCATAAACCAATAACTACAGCTAACAACGGGTATAGTTAATACCTGTTCTGTGCTATTTTTTAAGTCTTTTCCTGTATTCATAATTTCTGTTTATTTATAATTTTCGTGTTTAATTCAGGCACTAACCATACCCAAACCGTTAGTGATAATATTACTGAGATCCAGATAAACTATCATCCCAATCACCACCAAGAAGTAATTCATTCCTTTTTAGTTCTTCAATAAGTTTAACTATCACTCCATGTGTATTTGCATCAATATAACTTGTTTCATATTCATCATAAAAGTCATTCATTACTTCTTGTAAAGTAATACTATCACTAACATCAGATATATTCAAGTTTTCTTGATGTTCGTTGAAACTTTGTATGTGTTTATTATCTTTCATCTTCGTAAATTGTTTTTAGTATATATTAAAAAAGAAAACCTAAATTAGTTTCCTTTTTATCTATAACGAAATTTTATGGACATTGTTACAAAAAAGGGCGGTATTTTTACACACCACCCTTTAGTAGAAAAACAAATTTATAAATTAAGATAAACTAAGTTTGGGTGGTCCCAAACATAACCAACCCCCTCATCGTATTTTTCGATAAGTTCACCGGGTGTACCTTTAAAAATAGGTTCCTCATTATCCGACTCACATATTTCAATAACAAAGACATCATCTGTTTTGTTATACTTGACTTTGTAATTATACTCTTGTCTGTCTTTGTTAAAAGTAGCATATAGGTTTCCTATTCTTTTTTTGTTTTCTTTTACAAACTGTAATGCTAGACAAGACATACCGTTTGAATAACCATCTTCCATAGTTTCCATTCCAAAACCATTTATTACACTTTTATTTTTTAACCACTTTGCCAATGACACACCAACACCACTTGGGTAACCATCATATTGGTTGTAAAGTGATAAAACAGGTATTTGTGTTTCACTGTGATTGTCGTAAAATTTTATTGTGCTTCTTGTACCCATAGTTGAAAATTTTTTTAAGGTTTATAAATTTTATTTAATTTAACTTGGACACTTTGTCCAAGTATATGTCCATGTATTACAACGAAATTTGTTATATAATATTACAAAAATAACACTACATCACCATACCAATTCTTTCAAAATTACTATTCTTCATATCTATATTATAGATTTCCTTCATTTCATTTGTAGAATAGTTTATAATACCAGAAGATGTATTTACAAGCCATTCGTATTTATCTCTTATTCTACCTATGATTATATCATCAGTGTTTGGTATCTTATAACCAATAACACCAATTTCGTCTTTTCGGGATATTATTCTTTTTTTATTTGCCATAGTTCTGTGTTTTTAAAAGTTTCTAAATTTGTTTAATTAAAACATAGACATCGTGTCTATGTGTTTGTCTATGTATTACAACGAAATTTGTTGGACAATGTTACAATAATTTTCCCATTCCAATTTTTGATGTCTTCTAATGTTGCTTCCATATCAATATTTTTTTAGCAAACATTTAGAAAATACTCACATTTCCAAATTCCGCTATGTCTATTATCTTTTCTCATTTGACACCTT
>PWLF01000015.1 GCA_003559475.1 Bacteroidales bacterium | reverse complement strand
TTTTCATTATTCTGAAAAAAGTTATGATGGTTTTGTTAGATAAGCAATTATTTTTAAAAAGCGGTGCAAAGATAAGGAATATTTTTTTATTTGCAAAAAGTTTTATAGGCTAAAAATTTTTGAAACATTAAATTACTGGAGTTTCCTCAAAAAAACATCACTGTTTAATAAAAAGCCTTTATTGAAAGCATTTTCAGATAAAAGACAAGTGTAATGAGTGATTTTTTTTGTTAAAAAAAGAGTTTCCTTAAAAAGTTTGTGTCCAAAATGCGAAATTTGCAATTTAACTATAAAACAAAACGCATATGGATACAAACTCAATGACAATTCATCGTTTCAAGATGCAAATTAACAAATTTTGAGGAAACTCCAGTTAAATTAAAAAACAGTTTAGTTTTTTTGTTTTAAAACTATTTGATAACAATAATTTTTTGTTTATAAACCTTATCATCTGCATAAATATGAATTATGTATGCGCCACTTTCAAAATTTTCCAGTTTAACTGTATGATGATTACCCATAACATGATTTTTATATAATGTTTTACTGCCATTAAGGTTTAATATTTCAATTCTGTTTACATCTTTTTTTGAAAGAATATTAATCTCGTTGTATGCAGGATTAGGATAAATTTTTATGTCTTGTTTATAATCTGCTTTAATTGACGTATCATCAACTTCCAAAACAACTAATATTGTTGCATCTCCGGTCACCTCATAATTTTCTTCATAAAATGTGAAGTAGCCTTCTTTTTCAACAGAATAGCTATAAAATCCTTCCATAATATTTTCAAATTCATAGTCATTTGGGTCGTTTGTAATATCACCAAATGTAACTATAGCATTATTTATTATGTTTTCATCGTTATCTGTTATATTGAAGGTAATGTTGTATGCGTTTACAATGCTTAAGGTTGCTTCTTCCGATACTACGCTTCCGTTTCTGTCGTGAACAACACATCTGTATATATTTCCATCTGATTCGATTGTTGCATTTGTTATTTCTAAAGTTCGGTTATTTGCACCTTCAATGTTTTCCCAATCATTACCATCTGTTTTAATTTCCCATTGATAAGATGGTGGTCCTGCTTCCGAATAAACTTTTACTTCAAAAGAAGCGTCTCCTCCTTCATAAGTGGATGTATTTTCGGGCTGCGATATTATTTCAGGAAGAATAAATCCAAAAACGGCAAATCCTGAATATGGTTTTTGATTTACATGAGAAAATAATCCTCCGGTGTATAAAATATCATCATCATTTATTATAGACATTACCCAAGGCATATTGACTTCAAGGGTGCTATAGTGGATAGAAAAATCAGGAGAAAACCCGGTAACACGCGACCCTGTTATATCGTTAACTCTTACAATATAGTCAACTTGAAAAATATCATACTGTATTAAAAACCCGCTAAATAAAATATCTGATTTGTATTTTTCCATTGAAAATATAATCCCTTCTACTGAAGGGTTCCATTCATCACAAATATCAGCAGTTTCTTTGCTAATCTTAGCAAAATTGGCAAACTCATCCTTATCAAAGTAAAAAACTTCTCCGTAAGAAAAAATATAATTATCATTGCCAATTATATATAAAACTCCTTCCTCTCCATGTTCTTCGGGTTTTATATCTCCAAAAGGAGCCCAATCTGAATCCAACTCTCCGGTTTCTAATGATATACGAGATAAAAAGCTGATTTCTTCACCTCCAATTTCTGTATATGCGCCTGCAACATACAAAAATTCATCATAGATTTTTAAGTCTGTGACAAAAGTATCTAAGTTATGATTCCAATCACTATCAACAATACCTGTTGTTATATCAACCCTGGCTAAGAAGCTGATGTCATGTCCATCTATTTCCGTAAACTCGCCACCAAGATATAAATAGTCCTCATGCCCTATAATACTGTGAAAATATCCTGATAAATTTTCTGACCAATCTGTATTTTCTTCACCTGTCAATTTATCATATTTTTTAATAGTTGGTTCGCTTTCTTTACTATAATTTTTTAATATGCTAAAAGGAGATTTTTTTTGATAACTAAATCTATTCTTTATATTTTTTTCATCCTTAAATCCAAGTCCTCCACCCAACAAGGTAAATATATCATCACCAAATGGATATATGTAGTAAGGAGAAATGTAATCTTCCTCTTCATCATAAATTTCCGGTAACCAGTCAAGGTCAATTTCCATAGTTTCTTTGTCAACTCGCATCATCCCCTTAGTAAAAAAACCATCTTTGATAATAAATTCACCTCCCACAAATAACTCATTATTTATTGAAGTTATCGTATTTGTATTTATTGCCAAATTAGGAGGGTCCCAGTTTGGATCAACGCTTCCGTCAGTATCATTTAGTTTTAATATTACCTGGTTAATATAATCAATACTAAATCCAATATCTCCTCCTATATAAATATCATTGTTTTTAATAAAAATACTTTTAGTTCTTCCGCTAACTTCCGGCAGCCATGTGTCATCAGTAGTTCCGTCGCTTATTGAAATTCTTCCAAGATTAGAGTTGGGAACGGTTCCTTCCATATCTCTGTAGTGTTCACCTCCGACATAAAGAAAATCTCCATGAATTTTGAGTACACTAACTCTTCCTCTATCCGTATCAGGTTGCCATGTTTCATCGAGTTCTCCGGTATTTTTGTCAATTTTTACAACATAACCTGCATTTACACCATCAATAGTTGAAAATCTGCCACCAACAAAAAGGCTATTGTTGTCAATTAATATAGAGTTTACAGAGGTGGAAGGGTTTGGACTCCAGTCTTCATCAATAATGCCGTCATTTATATCAGCTCTTGCAAGGTGAGAGATGCTTTTTTTACCGGTTGAAAAGAATAAACCTCCGAAATAAACATAATCATCGTCGGCGGCTATCGTATTGATACTTCCATTGTATGTAAGTTCAATATCGGGACTCCATGTATTGTCAACTTTGTTGTCGGTTAAGTTAATTCTGGCTATATGATTCTTTGATTGTCCGTTTATTGTATCAAATACACCACCTATATACAAGTAGTTGTTGTGTATATAAAGACATTTAATTCCGTCTTTTTTATTACTTGCCAAATTGTTATGAAATCCAAATTCAAACGAAAAAGATTTGTCAATGCTGCCGTCAGGAAGCATTTTAATTAAACCTTCTAAAGGTTCGTCATCAACTAAAGTAAATGCCCCTCCGATATATATTGCTCCGTCTGCATCTTTTACGGCATCATTAACCAGCATATTTATTAGAGGATTAGTTTCATTTATGTTGCCGGTATTTTTGTCTAGTATAAAACTGTTTTTAGTATTTTCTCCAACAACAGAGGTCATTCCCCCTATGTAAATGTGGTTGTCGTCTTTAGCCAAAGTATAAACCATCGGATAAACGCCCGGACTTTCAGGAACAGGTGTTTGTGCTTTTAATAACACCCCTGTAAGAATTAAAAAAATAAATAGTCTTGCTTTCATAATATTTTTTTATTAAAAATTATTAACAGCAAAAGTACTAAATATTTTTATTATTTTGATTAGAACTTTAACATAGTTTATATGATGAGATTAAGATTTACAAATCTGATTTTTCAAAGAGATTATTCAAAATTAGCTGTAAGAGTAACATCCTTATTGCTCATAGTAAAAGAAAAATTCTTTTTTGTGCTTATCACTTTGCCATTATCATCAGTCCAGTTAATGAAAACATAAGGTTCGTTAGCTTCTGTTTCAATACTAATTTCTTCACCCAAAAGGTAATTTCCATCTCCTGAAGTTTCACCGGCTTCCGGCGGGTCAACATTAAGAACAAGAGAGAAAGCTTCTTCATCTTTAAAACAACTTTTATGCTTATGATAATTGGGCTTTGTGGTGTTATTATTATCTCACTTTTTTTTATTCCAAAAATGATAGAAAATGTAAAGGAGGAATATTCAAATATCAGAAAAAGAATAATATCACGTTTTTTGATATTGTCTTCTGTAGCTTTAGTGTTATGCCTTGGCACAATCATTCAGTTTGTTTCATTAGATTTTATAGTTAACCAAAATTGGCTGATCGGCTCATCACTTTTTTGGGGAACAGGTTGGCTACTTTGCGGTTATTTTATATACAGAGAGTTAAGTTATAAAGACAGAATATTGGCTCTTCCTAAAAAAAGCTTTTATAATGAATCTTCTTTGATTAAAAAGCTTAATATTTACTTTCAAACAAAAAAACCATATCTTGAACCTGAATTAAAGCTGGAAGATATATCAAATGCTCTAAATACGAACAGAACTTATATTTCTAAAATAATTAAAGATGAATACAAAACAAACTTTAATAACTTTGTTAATAATTACCGTATTTCTGAAGCTAAGAAATTATTAAGCAATAGAAATTCAGCAATATCATTACAAGAAATTGCCTCCAAAACAGGATTTAATAGTTATTCAACTTTTTATAGGACTTTTAAAGATATTACAGGTAAATCTCCAAAACAATTTTGATATAATAATAATTGTTTTAGCGTAATAAATTAAAATGATTTTAATTCTGAAATAAGTTTACTTTTTTAGCACCTATAAAAAAACCCTTTTATAATAAGTACGTAGATATGATGGGGATACCCTGTTGAGTTTGAAGATTATTCAACAGAGCAGGCAGCAAGGAATACTCGCTAGCTTTGTAGAAAGATTATTATCAAGAAAATTGTGAGATTTTGTTTTCAGCAAATTGTATTTAAGGCGGTAAGCGAAATATGATAGTAAAATCCGTTATTTGAGTATATTTTTTTGTTAAGCAAAACAAAAAAACGCTAAAAACTGTGGGACGTGCTGGATTCGAACCAGCGACCTCATGCCTGTCAAGCAT
>PWLF01000114.1 GCA_003559475.1 Bacteroidales bacterium | reverse complement strand
TTTTTGCTAAGCCATTCTTATACAACGAATTGTAATTTCTTTTTTTAAATCTAATAGTAGTTAGTAATTATTTTATTGAGTAGGCAATTTGAACAAGAAATTATCGACTGAGCTATCTTCTTTTATGAAAATAAAAATTAGAAGACCTGTCTTGATGAATCTATCACTTCGATTAATTTTTAAGAGTTTAAAATCGTTTTCAATTAAAAATCTATTTGCTTTTTGCAACTTGGAGTTAAAGTTAAAATCATAAATATTAAATGAAATCATTATTATGTCCGTCTTTAAAAAAAAATGATAAAACCTCAAAATTTTTTCTGGATTTGATGATGTACCATCAAGACCCACAATGTGATGCGGAAATATCATTGATGACACAATATCAATTTTTAAAGCTTTAGCTGCTGAGTTTATTTGGAAATTATTATTACTTGTCTCTTCATAATCGGTAATATACATGTCTAAATCTGATTCATTAAATCCTGCTTTTTTACAAGCTATTTTTGTACTATCAATGTTTACAATTTTTGTAAGAATAATAATTGATGAAACATCAAATAAGGATTTAAATGATAGAATAGTATCATAGTTATTAATATTAACAATCCATATGCAGTCAGTTGAAATAGATGCTTTTTTTAGGGTAGATTTTAAATCCAAACTCACTTTATTCAGCAGAGATTTATTCCCGGAAAGTCGAATGAATATTAATATCCTAGCCACTTTCCCAAAAGCTTTAAACGGAAATTTGAAAACTTTCTTAATAAGTACTTTGAGTTTTCCCATTGAATGAGATTAACTTTGATCTACATTAAAGATATAATTCACTGCAGGTATCTCAAGTTTATCAACGAATAATAATATAAAAAACCATTTTAAAGAGAGATGAAATCTTTTATCAGAAAATAAATTTTTAAAAAATAAGGAGAATGACTTTTGTCGAAATAATTTAACAATTTCATGGTGAAGCTCTATGAAAATTATTTGTTCCAGATTTGTACAATTAAAATGTTTATATAATTTATTCCAGCTTACAGCTTTGCGATATGTACCCATTTTATCCCTCTCCGGAGTATAATATCCGGTTCCACCTCGAAATACAGCAGTTATATCGTGCAAGTATTGTATGTAACCCTTTTCAGTAGATAATAAAATCATGGCTTTATCTCCCAATGGTATGTCATACATGCTACAAAATTGTCTTATTATTTCAAGGTCTTTTCTCCACATAACTGTTAATGTGCGGGTTATTACTTTAAAGTTTAAAAGATTCTTGAAATTGATTTTCACATCCGGATTTCCATCAAACTTGTATTTATAATCACTAACAATATTTCCATTTTCATCGCATTTTTTGAAATTTGTGCATACAGCCATGCAATCAGGGTTGTTTTCTAATATATCTGCCTGTTTTTGCAATTTTAAAGGATCAATCCAGTAATCATCACCATCACAAGTTGCTAAATATTTACCTCTTGTTGAAAGTCTGTTATAAGTAATATTAAAGAACTCTGATGGTTTACCTAGTTTATAAACATTATTCTCTCTATGGTGTAAAAACAACCTGATTTTGTCAGGATATTTTTTGGCATATTCAATGCAAATTTCCCGGGTTCCATCGGTGGAATCATCATCACCAAGCACAACTTCGTATGGGAACGTTGTTTTTTGCATTAATACCCCTTTAAGACACTGCTCAACATAATCTTTTTGCTGGTAAGTCTGTACCTGAACAGAAACAAGTGGATTGTCAGGAACCGTATTTGGAAATTCAGATACCTCAACTTTTTCAAACTTTTCTTTGAATTCTTCGAGTGTCATTGATATTGGAGATATGAAGTTTTTAATAATAAAATAAAGAAAAACATCGTAGCAACTATCCTTTTGAATCAGGTGGTATTAACTCATTATTTTTAATATCAACATAGGTTTCATACAAGTTATATGAAGGATACCACTCCAAAATATTTTCGGCTTTGGAGATATCCATCAGATATATTTTCTCATCAGCCGATTTATCCTCTAACTTTTTAATTTTGGAGCTATTCTCAAATACATCGTTTATGGTCTCAGCTACTTCCAAAAATGTATAGTTGTTCTTCATACCAATATTAAATATACCGTGTATACTGGATAGGTTAAGGGCATGGTTAATTGCAGTCAGAACATCTTTAATATAAATGTATTGCCGCCGGCCTATGTTATTCCCATAAACATGTTGAGGCTTATTATTTATTGCATTGTTTAAAAACGTTTGAAGTACATATCCATCACGTTCTCCTAAACCTATAAGCTGTGCTAATCTGAGGGATTTAATCTGTAAACCTTTAGTACAAAAATAATCCGCGGCTACTTCAACCCATTTTTTAGAAAGTCCGTATCCATTTGACGGATGCGTCTCGGAATTTTCTTTCCATGGAATTTCATCAAGCTCAGAATAAACTGATATGGTAGATATATTCACAATATTCTGAACATCGAATTTATGGCAGGTTTCAAATAAATTTAACGATATAGATAAATTTGCAAGGTATTCAGTATGGTTCAATTCAGAACTGTACCTCAAGGCTGCAAGATGTATCACTGCATCCGGGTTTATGGTTTGAAATAGATTTTCAAGGCTATTGAGGGAGTAGTCGGTTTGGTGATAGGATACATTATTTTGGTTTTGGTGGGATAATTCTTGCTGCCTTCCAAACAGGTGCAACCTATGAAAGTTCTTAAGATCTTTAACAAGGTATCTACCGATAAAGCCACTGCCACCTGTAATTATTATTCTCATTTTTGCAAGACTATTTGATAACCTGTCTTTTCCCTATATCCATTTATTTCCCTAACTACTTCACCGTCATTATAATACCATTCTGTATATACTGAGTTATCTGTTATTTCATATTTACCCTTGTCGAAAGGTGAATTTGGTGGTGAAGTAAAGAATAATAAATCCCCCCTGACTGATTGAGGAAATAATATATTGTCAAAAGCACCCTCGTCTATTTTTCCGGTTGTTAAATGCTTTAGCATGATATCCATTAAATTTAAGCCATATAAAGCATTAATTAATCTCCATAAGTGGCAGCCATCAAACCGAGGAGTGACCTCAATAATTTTAGGATTACCCTCTTCATTGATTTTTACCTGCATATAAGCAGGGCCGTTTTTTATTTTAAGAGCCTTTAGTACAGATTGTATCATCAAATCTATTTTATCAGAATTTATTTTCCGACCAACAGGATAGTGATGGCTTTTAATAATACCTCCGGGATAATTGGTAAAACTATTTCTTTCTGATATAAAATTAAACCGAATATCACCATTCGTTAAATAGGAATTGATTGAAATCTCAAACCCCTCCACGAACTCTTCAATTATTGCAGTGTTTGTTCGTGAATGATCTTTGGCAATATCTACGGCTTTTTCCAATTGAGACGGATTCTCAACTTTGGAAATTCCTCTCTGTCCCTGGCTGTCATTTGGCTTTACCATGGCTGGAAAAATAGTCCATTTATCTGCGTCGTTAGAATTTTCAACACTCATTGAAATCACAGAATAATCCGGAAATGATTTAAGTATGTCTCTTAAAGAAGATTTGGAATTACATTGTTGTGCAGTTTCGAAGCTGATAAATGAAGGTAAATTTAATTTTTCACTAACAGCAGCAACTGTAGGCATAGCTAGATCTGAGCCGGATGAGTAGACTAAGTTAATCCCGTTGTTCTTTACGTATTGGATAACTGCGTTTGTATCAGTGATATTTATCTGTGTAAAAAAATCTGAGAATTGGATGCCTTTACCTTCTTTTTTATAGCTGCAGGAATGTACTTCCATACCGTAAATTTTAGCCTGCTTTATTAAGTCAACTTGGGCATTGCCAGTTCCAAGTACTAAAATTTTTAATGGTCGATTCATATATTAATAATGTAGACTTCAAACAAGCTGTCTCTTACCCGAAAATCATTTTTACAAATACTTATCTAGATTTTATCATTTCAAAATATATATTGCGAAAATTGAGTTATTTAAAAATAACTTCAATTATTTTTTGTATAGATTCTGTCAAACTTAACTCTTCTGTATCAACAATGAAGGTTTTCAGACTATTTGACTCTTCATACTCCCCATCAAACCCTGTCAAATTCGTAATCTCACCTTTCTTCGCTTTTTCATACAACCCTTTGGGATCACGATCTTGGGCAGTTTCAGGACTGCAGGTAACATAAATTTCATGGAATCTACCCTCAGGAAAGAGTTTTCGAACCGCCTCCCGGTCTTTTCGGTAGGGTGATACAAACGTACAGAGCACTATATTACCATGCTCAAAAAAGAGCTTTGCAACTTCTCCCACACGCCTGATATTTTCCGTTCTGTCTTCGGGGCTGAACCCAAGATCTCCATTCAATCCGTGGCGCACCTGGTCGCCATCCAAAAGCATGGTTTGCTTGCCTTCTTTCCAAAGCTGTTTTTCAAGTTCTTTTGCTATGGTGCTCTTTCCCGCTCCTGAGATGCCAGTAAACCAGAGCACCATCGCTTTATGGCCGTTCCGTTGTTCCCGTTCCTCGCGGGATATATTACACGGTTCCCAGACTACGTCCGGTGAGACTGGAGTTTCCTTCGTTTTTTGCTCACGGTCGTCAATCACAGTTCTTCGCGCTTCCGTTTCCACTCCTCTGCCGTTCGACTCCGTTGAACCGGCACGTATCATCCCCGCACCCACCGTTACGTTGGTTGCCGGGTCAATCAATACAAAACTGCCTGTTTTTTGATTGATTTGATACGGATCAAAAAAGAGCGGCTGAGAGGTTTGAAGCTTCACCCGGCCAATCTCATTCAGCTTCAGGTTTTGGGCATCTTCACGGCCGATGG
>PWLF01000201.1 GCA_003559475.1 Bacteroidales bacterium | reverse complement strand
AATCTGGATATACAGCTTTATATTGGGCTTCAGCAAGAGGTTATAAAGAAGTAGTTGATTTACTTAAGAAATATGGTGCTAAAAAATAAACTAATTATGAAACTTGTATCTGAATCCATAAGAGATTATTTAAAGCCTAAATCTAAAGAGCAGATTTTAAAAGATATAGAACTTTTATCGCAAGAAAGAAAGGATGAAGAGTTATTAAAACAAACCAAAAAAGGTAATAAAGAAATAGTTAAAATGTTGCTTAAGGCTGGAGCAGATCCGAATGTACAAAATGAATGGGGTGAAATAGCTTTACATTTGGCTTCATTTAATGCTAACAAAGAGATAGTTGAAATATTACTTAAGGCTGGTGTTGATCCAAATATACAAGATGAATTAGGTGAAACAGCTTTAATGTGGGCTTCACAAAAGGGTCATAAAGAAATTGCTGAAATGTTGCTTGATGTTGGTACAGATCCGAATGTACAATCTAAATCTGGATATACAGCTTTATATTGGGCTGCAGCAAGAGGTTATAAAGAAATAGTTGAAATGTTGCTTAAATCTGGTGTAGATCCTAATGTACAAGATGAATTGGGATATACAGCTTTATATTGGGCTTCACAAAATGGTCACAAAGAAGTTGTTGAAATGTTGCTTAAATCTGGGGTAGATCCTAATGTACAAAATAAACGGGGTAAAACAGCTTTACATTTTGCTTCAATGAATGGTTATAAAGAAATAGTTGAAATGTTACTTAAAGCTGGGGCAAATCCAAATATACAAAATAAATGGGATAATACAGCTTTAATATTGGCTTCAATGTATGGTCATAAAGAAATAGTTGAAATGTTGCTTAAGGCTGGAGCAGATCCTAATGTACAATCTAAATCTGGAAATACAGCTTTATATTGGGCTTCAGCAAGAGGTTATAAAGAAGTAGTTGATTTACTTAAGAAATATGGTGCTAAAAAATAAACTAA
Source organism: Bacteroidales bacterium (assembly GCA_003559475.1). GTDB lineage: Bacteria > Bacteroidota > Bacteroidia > Bacteroidales > UBA7960 > PUKZ01. The sequence goes on along the minus strand of PWLF01000201.1, from coordinate 3,917 downwards.
TTATGAAACTAGTATCTGAATCAATACATAAATACTTAAAGCCTAAACCTTTAGAAAAGGTTAAAAAGGAAATAAATTCTTTATCGCAAGAAAGAAAGGATCAAGAATTGATAACACAATCTAAAAAAGGTAACAAAGAAATTGTTGAATTGTTGCTTGATGCTGGAGCAGATCCTAATGTACAAGATGAATGGGATAGTACAGCTTTAATATATGCTTTAGCGCATGGCCATAAAGAAATTGTTGAGTTACTTAAATATTATGGTGCTAAAAATAAATATATAAAATAAAATATATAAAATGTTTAAACCAAAAACATATAGTATTAAAGAAGTATTGGATAATACCTTTGTTTCACCAATTCTTGATTTTTATTCTTCAAAGGATGAAAAATTTATAGTTGAAGATTTATCTAAGTTAACAAATAAAAAGGTATTACTTACTTTAGACAATAAAAGTGCTACATATACAACATCTATTTTATTAAAAGAATATGATATTGAGAAACCTTTATATAGATTATCTTTTGGTTGGTTACCATTTAAAGAAATACTTCCTATATTAGAAAATGTATTAGGTTGGATAAAAGAAAATGCATCTGTAAATTATTTTACATTATTAAGAACAAGTTTAACATATAATGAAAGAAATTTACAAACACTTGAACATATTTCAAATATGAATATAGGTAAAATGATACTTAAAATAGATGAGGAGTGGATATGGAAAAGATTTCCAGAAATGAAAACATCTCCATTTGCTCTTTCTGTTAAAAAATTAGCACCAACTAATAGTTGGTTAAACGTATCAGATATACTAATAAATATAAATGAAACCTTTGAATTACCAAATGCAGATTATTATGGAATTAATTTTCAAAATCAACCACGAAGTATAATTGAATTTAATTATATAGGTGGAGAAAAATATCCGGAAAAAATAAAAGAAATAAAAGAAGTTTTAGAATATTATGCTATAATAACTTATCAAAACTTAAATGAAAAAACCTATACATCAGAACAACTTAATGAGTTAAGAAGAATAACATCCAATTATAGAAAATTACAAAAATGTTATTATAATTATAATTATTTTTTAAAAGAGTATAAAGATATAAAAGTTTATGTTGATTTAAATAGAGGAGAACAAATAATGAAAAGTTATTGGACAAAATTAAGGGATCCTCTTCTTAAACTTATTATTGAAACGGGTTTTGAAAAGGGAAGATTTAATTTAGACACAGATTCAGGTTACTATCAATTAAAAGAAGTTGAACTTGATAATGTTAGAATAAATAATTTTGAAATTATAGATTCAAAAATTTCGGGAATTATTGAAAATTGTCATTTATGGAAAACAAAGGTTAATAGTTCAAGGGTTATTGGTTCAACCTTTATACAGAATAATAAAATTAATGAATCGTTTCTTACAAACACAAGAATAGATAGAGAAAATAAATTAAATAAATCATATATAGTTAATAATGGTGAAATTATTAATTGTAAAATTAATGAATCTATAATAAGAAATGCGGGTATTGGAAAAAATGCAAAAATAGATGAAAGTACTACTATAGTGAATAAAGAACAAAGAATGCCCGAAATACCAAAGGATAAAGGAATTAATATTGAAGAAATAAGAGATTATAGATGGCTTAAATCTCTTGATGGTGAAAAAGAAGATAAAGGCTTTGCTAATGAATATAAGGATATAAATTATGACTAAAAAAGAATTAATTGACGAAGTTATAAATGAAATGACAGCATCTTGTGCGCTTCCGTTTCATCCACCTCGTCAAGAAATTGAACGTATTATTAATAAAGAAATGAAATGGTTATATCGTGAGTATAGAGAATTAGTGTACGATAGAATCTATATTATTAATAAAAAATATTTTCATACACCAGAATGGAAAGATAGTCGTACTATTCAAATGAATGATTGTACAGAAGGTGTTAAAAAGGTGGTTGAAATGACAACAGGAAGTAGAGTTTTTGGTATTAATGATCCAGATCTTTCATTCGATAGATTAATGGCATCAGATTTATATTTAACTCCACTTTCTTCTGACCAAATTACATATAGAACAATACAATGGTCGTTCTGGGATCTGGCTCGGGCTTTTAATCTTCGTGATATTAATCATGATTTCAGTCCAAACACACATAGATTAGCAATTACAGGTAGAGATCCTGTAGAATCTTTAATGGTATTAGCACTCGATCATATTCCAGAAGAAAATGCATATGATGATCCAATTGTTTTAAATTGGATGATAGCTCAAGGAAAACGTGCCCTTGCTCGTATACTCGGTGCTTTTAATTTTCAACTTGCCGGTAATGTAACAATAAATGTTGAACAATTTAGAGGTGAGGGAAATGAAGAATTATCTGAACTTAAAGAAAAAATTAAAGGTGACGATCCACCCGATTGGTTTATGATGTTCCCATAATATAACTTTATAAAATAATAATTTAACATGAAAAGAAGTTTAAAACTCGTTCCCGAGAGTTTAAAAGAATTACAAGAAGGTATAGGAGATAAATATGCTGAAAGAAAATGGGGTATACCTGATGAAGAAAGAGACTGGGATAAAACATATTATAAAACACATATTAATAAAGATAAAATAATATTTAGTTTTGAGGGTGTTAATATTGTTAAAAATCCTTCTTCACTTAAAGGATTTGATCCTAGTGTTAGAGGTATTATTTTAAAAAATGGAGATGTTTATATGACAACAAGTAATACCTTAATTCACAGCGATCTTTTAAAAATTTTACATAAAAAAAATATAGTTAAAGATAGTGATTATCATCTTTTTCAAATAAAATTTCCAAATGAGTTTATTACCATACAAAGATATTTATCCACAAATATTATAGCAGTAGGTGAATCTAATGTTAGTTTGGCTGATTCTGAACAGATTTGGTATCGACCAATTGCTGGATATAAAACAGAAGAAGTACTTAAAGAGTTTAAAAAATTTTTAGTGGCTGCGAAAAGAAAAAATCCTCAATTTAAATATTCTTATAAAATAATTGATGAGATAGATAGCGCCCCTCCTTTAGTATAAATTGTCATTTAAAAAATGACAAATTGTCACTTTTTGACAGTAAATTAATCATACTTTATTTTTGGCACAAAATTTGTTATTAATATTAATATTAATTTTTAAATATAAACCTTTTTGTTTTTATAGTATATAATAATTAATATTAAATATTATTTTTAAAAACAAATTTAAAAATAAAGGAGGTTAATTATGGAAAAATTAGCATTACGTAATTCATTTGTACCCTCAGTTTGGGATAAATTTTTTAATGATTCTTTTTTTAACGACGATTGGTTTACAAATAAAGAATTAGAAGTATATAATCAAAAACCGGGTCATTATTTTTATGATGAAGAAAATAATGAACATGTAATAATTGTTGAAGTCCCAGGTTTATCAAAAGAGGAAATTAATATTGAAGTAGATGATAACGGAATAATGATAACAGGGGAACGTAAAAATGAACAATTAAAAGAAAGATTGGGTGAAAAAAAGATTTCTTATGTATTACACAAAACCGGAATTAATTCTAAAGATGTAAACGCTTCTTTTAAAAATGGTATTCTTGAAATTAAATTTAAACAAAAGGAGAAAGATAAAATTTCTCAAAAAATTGCCATTAAATAAAAAAGAGAGGCTTAAGCCTCTCTTTTGTTTTATTCATATTTAGGGTCGTATTCTTTTTGTCTTCTTAAGTCATAAGACTTTATATTAAATTCATCCTTAAGTTTTTCTATTTCTGATCTAGCTTCTTTAGTAAATTTAGGATCTTTAATAACACGTATATTATATTTAAGGTCTATAATTCTATTAATGGCTTTTTGTTTTGGAGTAAGTTTTTTTAGTTTTTCTTCTTTTTCTT
>PWLF01000053.1 GCA_003559475.1 Bacteroidales bacterium | reverse complement strand
TAATGATAAATAAAATCTATAAATGTTGCATCTATTGCAGGTATCCCATTTATAAGCTCTTGTGGTTTATCTAGAAACTCAACAAACATAACTTTTACTTCTTCAATATAAGCAGCAAGCAAAGCTAAGGCTGTAAGAGCAGCACTTCCTATAGCAAATCCCTTTCCTGTAGCTGCTGTAGTATTCCCTAAAGCATCTAAAGCATCTGTACGCTCACGCACCTCCGGATCAAGTCCTGACATTTCAGCGTTACCTCCTGCATTATCAGCTACAGGGCCGTAAGCATCTGTTGCAAGCGTAATTCCAAGAGTAGATAACAAACCAACTGCTGCTATACCTATACCATATAATCCAATATTAAGCTTATCTATAGCAAAAGAAAATTCCGTAGCAAATAAAAATGCAAAAGTTATAGCAACAACAATAATAAACAAAGGAACAGCCGCAGAGATTAATGCTGTACCAACACCCTGAATAATAACTGTCGCATGCCCTGTTTTACTAGCTTCAGCAATTTTCCTTGTAGGTTTATATGCTGAAGCGGTGTAGTATTCTGTTGACTGTCCAATAGCTATACCGGCTAAAAGCCCAACTACGATAGACCCCCAAATACCAATATAATTTGGCAATCCAAGGAAATACAATATGAAAAATGAAAATATAACTATCAGCACAGCACTCGTATTAACACCAAGTGCTAATGATTTGAGTAATTGCTTTTGAGTAGCACCTTCCTTGGTTCTTACCATAAAAATACCAATAACCGAAAGCAATGTTCCAACTGCAGCAATAATCATAGGAGCAATAACTGCATTTATTTGAGTTGAAGGATCACCAAGAAATGCTGCAGCACCTAAGAGTGCTGTCGCTAAAATAGAACCACAAAAAGACTCAAAAAGGTCTGCACCCATACCGGCAACATCACCAACATTATCACCAACATTGTCAGCTATAGCAGCAGGATTTCGCGGATCATCTTCAGGAATTCCTGATTCTATCTTTCCTACAAGATCAGCACCAACATCAGCTGCTTTTGTGTATATACCTCCACCTACACGAGCAAAAAGAGCCTGAGTAGAAGCTCCCATACCAAATGTAAGCATTGTAGCTGTAATTGTCAAAAGCTTCATTCCTTCACTTGCTTCAGGGATTGCCACATTTAACACCATAAACCATAAAGATATATCAAGCAATACAAGTCCTACCACTACAAGCCCCATAACTGCACCACTACGAAATGCTAATCTCAAGCCTTGATTCAAGGAAGTCCTAAGAGCATGAGCAACGCGACCAGAGGCATAAGTAGCTGCTTTCATTCCAAAAAACCCTGCTAAAGCAGAAAAAAGACCTCCTGTCAAAAATGCAAAAGGCACCCATGGATTCTGGATTTGCAACACATAAGCTAAAAAGATGAAAATTACTGTTATGATCATGAAAACTATAAAAACAACTTTATATTGTTGTTTTATATAAGCCGAAGCTCCTTCACGAACATGCGCAGCAATCTCTTTCATCATATCTGTCCCCTCCTCATAACCCAACATCTTTCTATAAAAATAATAAGCAAACCATAATGCTATAAGAGAAGCAATCGGAACCAACCAAAAAATTGGTGGCAGAACAAATAATCTCTCTGAAACTAATGAAAAGAAACATTCAATCATTTTTTATCCTCCATTTTAAAAATTAAAATTTTAAGTTTATTTTGTATTTAAATAATGCTAATTTTGAATTTGCAAAATTATAAAAATATTTTTTTATTATTTATTTTTTATCTTTCTTTTTGAATATTTCGTACTACTTTTTAAAGTTGTAGTTAATAAATTTATAATGTTAAAAAAAGTGCAAAAATATATATTATTTAATGAATAACAATATAACTTTTAAATTAATTAAGCTTTTTTTATCCAATTTTCTAATTTTGGATAAAAAAACATCTGAAAAAAGCATATATCTTACTTTTGATGATGGTCCTACCGAAGGCGTTACAAATAATGTTATTAAAATTCTTAATGATTTTAATGTAAATGCCACTTTTTTTTGCACAGGAGAAAACATAAAGAATAATCCTGAACTTTTTCAAATGATAAAAGAAAATGGAAATGTAGTCGGAAATCACTCATATAGCCACTTAAACGGCTGGAAACACAGCCTTAACGATTATGTAAATGATGTTGAAAAAGCCAATGAATATATTCAAAATAATATATTTAGACCCCCTTTTGGGAAAATCAGTCTTCGGCAATTATTTTTTCTTAAAAAAAAATATTCCATAATTATGTGGAGTGTAATGTCTGATGATTTTAAAAATATTAGCAAAGAAAAATGCCTTAAAAATGTTTTAAAAAAAACTAAACCCGGATGTATATTAGTTTTTCACGACTCAAAAAAAGCTGCCGATAACTGTCTTTATGTTTTGCCAAAATTTATTGAGCATTTTTTAAAAAAAGAGTTTACTTTTGAACTTTTGTAATTTTTGCCTAATTTCAATACAATTTTGAAATCTTATTAGAGTTAAAAAATAATATTACTATCTTCGTTTTTTAAATCTGTTTTTATAATAATGAATTTAAATATTTTCAAATATATTATTTACTTAAAAGCTATAGCCAAAACAATTGGTGTTGCGACATTATTAGTTTTTTTAACAAATTGCGCCAGCGTGGTTGCTCCTGAGGGAGGGCCTATTGACAAAGATCCGCCGGAAATTATTCGTAGTGAACCCCCAAACTTTTCAACCAATTATGATGGCTCAGATATAAGAATCTATTTTGATGAATTTGTTGAATTACACAATCTAAATCAAAAAATGCTTGTTTCACCTCCCATGAAGGAAATGCCGGAAGTTAGAGTTTGGAGACGTTCAATCATAATGAGTATAGAAGAAGAATTAATGGATAACACAACATATAATTTCTTCTTTGGCGATGCTATAAGAGATATCACTGAAGGAAATGCTATTGAAAACTTTCAGTATACTATATCTACCGGCGATTATGTTGACTCACTTTCTGTTAAAGGTAAAGTTATTGATGCTTACAATCTTGAACCTACAAAAGGTGTGTATGTTATGCTATATGATAACGTATATGACTCTGTACCTTACAAAGAATTACCGACTTATATATCCCGAACATGCGAAGATGGACTTTTCAAAATAAACAATATGCAAGACGGCAAATACCTTATGTTTGCTTTAAAAGATCTTAACTTTAATTTTATTTATGACCAACCGGAGGAAAAAATTGGCTTTATTGATTCCTTAATCTCTCCTACATACATAGAAAAAGAAAAAATACAAATTGATGAGAGCATAATTGATCATTTTAGCCAACTTGATCAAAATCTGTTTATAACTGATTTGGAAGAAGAAAAAGAAGAAGAAAAAGAAGAAGAAAAAGCTGATATTCCTTTTTTTGAAATGCTTTTATTTGAGGAAAAAGATACTATACAAAGAATACGCTCATCAAAATTCACACCTCCCGGAAAAATAAGCATGGAATTCCGAATTCCTTTTGATTCAATATATGTGGAAGATTATAAAGAACCTTTTGACAAAGATTTGAAATACAAAGAATTCTCAAAAAATAAAGATTCTCTTATTTTATGGTTAGATGATGTTCAAAGAGACTCTGTTTTTATCAAAGTTTGGGATAAAGAGCATTTGATAGATACTATAATAAAACCCATTAAACCCAGAGTAAGCGAAAGAGAAGAAATTGAAGACCCTAAACTTTCTATCTCTTTTAATCAAAGACAGCGCGTTTCATTTTTTGATGACCTTATAATTACCGCCTCTAACCCAATCAAAAAATTTGATGAAAGCAAGGTTGAAATTTTACTTAATGACTCCATTCCGTTGGAAAGCACATGGGAAAGTTTTGGTACTGTTAATAGACGATTCAGATATAATGTTGATTTCGAAAAAGATACTACTTACTCTATTTTAATTCCTGACAGCACCTTTACAGATATTTATGGTCTTTGTAATGCTGATACTTTAAAATTATCTTTTAATACAACAAGTAAAGAAGATTATGGCTCAATAAACATTAATCTTACCTTGCCTGTAGAAAAAGATAATTTTATATTACAATTACTAAACAACCAGGATAAGGTTTTATCAGAAAAATTCATTAACAAAAGTGATGAATATTGGTTTAGAAATCTTTCTCCCGGCAAGTATCGTTTTAAAGTAATACACGATAAAAACAATAACAAAGTATGGGATACAGGAAATTACCTCAAAGGTATTCAGCCTGAACCTGTATATTTACTTCAAAAAACCTTTGAAGTAAGAGATAATTGGGAGCATGAAGTGATTTGGGATATAACAAGATAGATACTATTTACAACTCCACGCTTTTAGCAAATATTTTTTTAAGTTTTTGTTGTTATTTTCATTTTAAAATATATCTTTGCAAAAAACTTACCCAGTTTAGTTTTATTCACAATAATAATTTTTGTAACTTATGAATATTTCACATATAGAGCATATAGGAATTGCTGTTAAGGACATTGAAGAATCTATAAAACATTACGAAGAAGTTTTAGGTCTTAAGTGTTATGGAATTGAAGAAGTTAAAGATCAAAAAGTAAAAACAGCTTTTTTTAAAGTTGGTGACACAAAAATCGAATTACTTGAATCTACAGACCCTGACGGTCCTATTGGAAAATTTTTGGATAAGCGAGGAGAAGGTATTCATCATATAGCTTTTGCTACCAAAGATTTAGTAAACGATTTAGGAGAACTTGATAATAAAGGAGTACAACTAATTGACAAAAAGCCTCGCAAAGGTGCTGAAGGACTTAATATTGCTTTCTTACACCCAAAATCCACAGGAGGAGTACTTACCGAATTGTGTGAATGCAAGTGCAATTGTAAAAACATTGACTCTTAAGCTTTTTAAAGCTTATTTAGAAAAACCCGAACCAAAAAATTATTTTAACAATCAATTGAAAAGATTTTTCAATTGATCGATTGATAATTTTTAGTATTTAAGCAACACGAGAAACGTAAACTTTATAAAATATATTTCTTACGATTAAAAGATAGTTGGATTTTAATAATAAACCACAAATAACATGAATTTTGAAAAAAAGATTAAGGAATTACTTGACAAGCGCGAACTAGCTAAAGCAGGCGGAGGCAAAAAAAGAGTAGAAGCTCAGCATAAAAAAGGAAAATTAACAGCTAGAGAACGAATAGACTTATTATTGGACGAAGGAAGTTTTGAAGAGTTTGACATGTTCGTAACACACAGGTGCACTGATTTTGGATTATCCGAAAAAGAATATTACTCGGATGGAGTTGTTACGGGTTATGGTACTATTGACGGAAGGTTAGTTTACGTCTTTTCACAAGATTTTACCGTTTTTGGTGGCTCATTATCATTAGCTTATGCAGAAAAGATATGTAAAGTTATGGATAAAGCCATGAAGATGGGAGCTCCGGTAATTGGTCTTAATGATAGTGGAGGTGCCAGAATACAAGAAGGAGTTAATAGCCTTGCAGGTTATGCAGATATTTTTCAACAGAATATATTGGCATCCGGTGTTGTTCCGCAAATAAGTGCTATTTTTGGTCCTTGCGCTGGAGGAGCAGTATATTCTCCTGCATTGACGGATTTCACAATAATGACCAAAGAAAATAGCTATATGTTTGTAACGGGTCCAAAAGTTGTAAAAACTGTTACCGGAGAAGTAGTTGATGAAAAAGATCTTGGTGGGGCGAAAACACATAGTACTAAATCGGGAGTAGCTCATTTCGTTGCAGAAGATGAGAAAGAAGGCATTATGCTCATAAGAAAAATGGTAAGTTTCTTTCCTCAAAATAACCTGGAAGAAACTCCTTTAGCTCCCTGTGAAGACCCAATTGATAGAATAGACAGCACCTTAAACCGAGTAATCCCTGATAATCCAAATAAACCTTATGATGTAAAAGATGTAATACATTCAATAGTTGATTACTCAGAATTTTTAGAAGTTCAACAAAGTTATGCTTCCAATATTGTTGTCGGATTTGCACGTCTTAACGGAATGTCTGTTGGCATTGTTGCAAACCAACCAAAATATCTTGCCGGTGTTTTGGATATAAACGCATCAAAAAAAGCAGCTAGATTTGTAAGATTCTGCGATGCCTTTAATATCCCATTATTGACTTTAGTTGATGTTCCCGGATTTATGCCAGGCACAACTCAGGAATATGGGGGTATAATTATTCATGGTGCTAAACTTTTATATGCATACGGAGAAGCTACCGTTCCAAAAGTTACAGTTATTTTAAGAAAAGCTTATGGTGGCGCATATTGTGTAATGAGTTCAAAGCATCTGAGAGGCGATATAAATTATGCATGGCCGGCAGCAGAAATAGCTGTTATGGGGCCAAAAGGAGCTATTGAAATTTTATATAACGGGGAACTTAAAGATATCCAAAGCGAAGAAGAAAAGAAAAAGTATGTTGTGGAAAAAGAAAAAGAGTACGTTGAAAAATTTGCAACACCTTATATAGCTGCAAAATACGGATATATTGATGATGTTATTGAGCCTAAAAATACAAGATTTAGAATTATTAGGGCTTTTCAGTCTTTGGCAACTAAAAAAGTATTAAATCCTCCAAAAAAACATTCTAATTTACCATTATAATTTTTATAAAAATGATAAACTTTTTATTCTTCATATATAATGATATCTTTTTTGCTTACGGGACAAAAACATTTGCTGAAAATGACCCATATGGTGCTATGATGGCTTTAATCGGAATGGGGATTGTGTTTTCTGTATTATTGTTATTGTTTATAATTTTTTCTAATACTCCTGCTCTTTATAAAAAAGATTTTAGAGAAAAAATAAATAATTTAAATCCTTTTAAAAAGAAGAAAAAAGATAAAGAAGCTGAGGAAACAACAGATTCTGAAAATAATAAAAGTGTTGAAGAAGAACTTTCAGGAGAAGTTAGCGCCGCTATAGCAACATCTTTATACTTATATAAGATTGAATTAGATGCTTACGAAGAAAATGTGTTAACAATTAAAAAAGTATCAAGGACTTATTCCCCTTGGAACTCAAAAATATACGGACTAAGGAATAACATAACAGTTAATAAATAAATTATAATATTTTGTAATAATGAAAAACTATCAATTTACAATACATGGCAATCAATATAATGTATCTATTTTAAATATTGAAGATAATATTGTTGAAGTTGAAGTAAACGGATCTAACTACAAGGTTGAAGTTGACAAAGATATGCAACCTGTCAAAACTCCAAAATTAGTTAGGCCTCCGGCAGTACCTTCAACAGATACAAGTCCATCTACCGGTGTTGATACAAGCTCAGGGTCTTCCGGTGGTGGTGGAGCAGGCACTGTTAAATCACCATTACCTGCAACTGTTTTCAAACTTCATGTTAAAGAAGGAGATAAAGTTAAAGTTGGACAACAACTTATTACTTTAGAAGCAATGAAAATGGAAAATGCTTTAGACTCAGATGTTGATGGAGTAGTAAAATCAATACATGTTAAAATTGGTGAATCAGTAAAAGAAGGTGACACTTTGATTGAAATAGGAGAATAAGTTATGAGTTTTGTAGAATTTTATCAGTTTGTAGGACAACAGCTAAATGAATTTTTAAGCTATACGGCATTTCAGAATGTCACAACCGGTCATATTATAATGATATGTGTCGGATTATATTTTATAAATTTAGCAATAACTAAACATTTTGAGCCACTGCTTTTAATACCTATCGGGTTCGGAATAATTATCGGCAATATTCCTTTTGCTGAGGATGCCGGTTTGCAAATAGGTATATATGAAGAGGGGAGTGTCTTTAATCAACTTTATTTTGGTGTTCAATATGGCTTGTATCCTCCTTTAATATTTTTAGGGTTAGGTGCTATGACGGATTTTTCATCATTACTATCCAAGCCTAAACTTGTATTATTGGGTGCTGCTGCACAATTTGGTATTTTTGCTGCTTATGCATCTTCATTACTTTTGGGATTTTCTCCGCAAGAAGCAGGAGCTATAGCCATTATTGGAGGAGCAGATGGCCCGACAGCTATCTTTCTTTCTTCACAATTAGCACCTGAATTTATAGGACCTATTGCTATAGCAGCTTATTCATATATGGCTTTAGTGCCTGTATTTCAACCACCTGTCATGAAACTTCTTACTACTCGAAAAGAGCGACTTATAAGAATGAAGCCTCCCAGAGCAGTTCCAAAAAGAGAAAAGATACTTTTCCCTATAGTTGGGATATTACTTACAACTTTTATAATGCCTACTGCTTTGCCTTTGCTAGGTATGTTGTTTTTTGGAAACTTGCTAAAAGAGAGTGGTGTCACTGACAGGTTAGCTAATACAGCCAGAAATGCTTTAGTTGATATCGTGACAATATTCTTAGGCCTAACCGTTGGGGCTTCAACTCAAGCTACTGTCTTCTTAACGCCGGAATCTCTTATGATATTTGGATTAGGAGCTGTTTCTTTCTTGATTGCTACTTTTAGTGGAGTTTTATTTGCAAAAATTATGAACTTTTTCTCAAAAGAAGGAGATAAAGTTAACCCGCTAATTGGGAATTCAGGAGTTTCAGCAGTACCTGACAGTGCCAGAGTTTCACAACATATCGGACTGGAATATGACAAGAGCAACCATTTACTTATGCATGCTATGGCTGCTAATGTTTCGGGAGTTATTGGCTCAGCAATTTCAGCAGGGATACTTTTAAGTTTTCTTTCGTAATCTTAAAAGTACTTTTACTTACTTTTTCCTTTTGTCAATAAATGTAATTGGCTTTCTGCTTGTTTCAGGGAATGATATTTTTTGAATATTTTCAAAGGAGTCAAATTCGACTTCAGGAGAAACTCTTATCTTAGCTCTAAAGCTATCTTTAATCTGTTTCTCAAATTCTTCTGATGGATTATCACAGCTAATCCTCAAATGTATTTGATCCGTCCCAATATCATTAGTATAGACTTCAATTACATAATTATTAATTCCGGATATTTCAGCCAAAATATCATACAAGGCAGGAGGATATAAAGTTGTTCCTTTAAATTTAATCATTTGTTTTTTTCTTCCAACAACAACACCTAACCTCATAGTGTTTCTGCCACATTTACATGGCTCACTGTGGGCATAACAAACATCTCCGGTCTTAAATCTAAGCAGTGGCATACCTTCAACTCCAAGAGTTGTTACAGTAACCTCTCCTGCTTCTCCATCTTTAACTGCTTTATTATTATCATCGAGAAGCTCGAATATAATAAGTTCAGGGTGATGATGACCCCCTATTCCATATTTACATTCTGTAAATGCCGTTCCCATTTCTGTGGAAGCGTAAGTAGAGTATAGTTCAATGTCCCACTTATCTTTAATCTTTTTCGCAAGTGTAGTTAACGAAAAATCCGGTTTTCGTAAAGACTCTCCTATACAAACTGCTTTTTTAATAGTAGATTTTTTATAATCAATACCTTTTTTTTCGGCATATTCAATCAATTTAAGAATAAATGAAGGCACAGCGATAAGGACAGTCGGCTTCATCCTTTCAATAGAATCCCACTGAAGCTCAGGTATCCCCGACCCTACTCTTACTATTCCTGCTCCTAATTTTCTCGCACCAAGAAAATATGCCAAACCCGCCATAAAACGCTTATCTATAGTCGTGGTAAGCTGAAAAATATCCTCATCTGTGCAACCCGCACAAGCAAAAGAAATAGCTTCATTGTAAGCAAGCCTCTCAAGATCATTATCTGTCATAGCAAATGTAACAGGATCTCCCAATGTCCCCGAGGTAGTTATATAGTCAATAATATCCTTTTTACCAACACAAATAAAATCCTCATTATAAGATTGTATATCTTCTTTTGTAGTTACCGGAATATTTTGAAGGTCTTCTAATGTCTTAATTTTTCTAATATCAATATTGTTGTTTTTGAACATCCGCTTATAAAAAGCTGATTTGGAATTCAAATACTCTAAATGCTGTCTTAATTTTTCCTCCTGAAAGACTTTAATTTTTTCTTTTGATTGCTTCTCTATTTCAGGTAACATAATAATAACTAATTTTTACATTCTTTTATCCGTCTCTTTATTGCTTTTTTTTGTGCAAAATTATCAATTTCTTTCTTTAATCCAATTTTATAATATTTTACAGCTTTATCGCAGTTTTTTAAAACTCTTTTATAATAATCTCCTACGAGCATATATGTTCGATATAAATTTTTATTTGTTGAAACAAAATACTTCAAAGTATCATTGTAGAGTATTTCTTCATTGTAAATAGCTTGGTTTATCTTATCAATTAATCTTTTATGCTCTTCAAACATAATATACTCTTCTGAAAATAAAAACTCGTCTTTTGGTATAACTTTTTCACTTATACTTTCATTTGAACCATCAAAAACTTTGTTAAGGTCATAAGAAATATAAGGGCCCATTATATATGGTCTTGTTGAAACTAAAAATTGGTTTTCATGAGGTTTGAAAATAATTGCGTGATGAGCAATAAATTGATTTATAGTTTTTTCATTCCCAATACCAATATTTTCGTTATTTAATCCTTTGTAATCTTTTATTATATCAGAAACATCAATAACTGTTAGTTTATCTTTGCTTTCTACAAGTTCTTTTAATCTTTCATATCTGTATGAGGTAGCTGTTTCTTTTTGATGTTTTATATTAGCTTCATCACTAGCAAAAACTTCCGACTGAAAATGATTTGTACAAAGTATATAATTAGTATCTGGATAAACTATACCGGTCTGTTTGGGTGATTTTTCTATAATAACGGTTTTATTATCATAAGCCGAGGATATCATAAAAGATTCGCTAACAAACACCTGATATTTTTCTGCGATTTTTATTGCTTCGTCAATATTAGATGCATATTGTAATATATCTCTTGCAACGATAGTAACAGGTGTTGAAGAGGACGTTGGCAGATCTGATTTTCCTGCATTAACAGTAACTGCCAAGCCTTTTTTATTCATTCCTGAAACTACTCCAATCATCCCCCCCCATGTAATAAATCCAAATGGAATGCCTGTGTCAGGTTTGACAAATTTAACAATAACGTTCTTAGCAAATTCATCTCCAAAATAAAAGTCAAAAGTACGCCCTGATATTAAATTATTATTTTTTGTTTTTTCATCCCAAAGGGAAAAAGAAGTGCACCCAAGTTGTAAGTCAACATCTTCAACAAGCTCATAGTCTAGTAAAGCATGACCTATATCATGGGCAGCATGATAATTCATCATCCTGGAATATGGTTTTCCGATAAAATTATACTCTTCCGAAGCTGATTTGGAAATACCATATATCTCTTTTAAATATTCTTCAGGGATATGTTTATTAAGATTTCTGTTAAAATAGCCTATCATTACCCTCAAAAAGTTGAGATAAAATCTTGATGGTATCACTCTTAATATTTGTTCAACAAATACATCTTCCTGATATTGCACAAGGTCTTTTGATAATTCACCGGCTATTCTTCCTCTTTCATAAGGTTCCCCTTCAACATACATTTCCCAAAGCCCAAATTCATTTTTTCTTAACCAATTATTTCCAATACTTCTTTTACCATCAACTTCAACAAGCTCGGGTATTGAAATTTCAGCTACTTCAGGCGGAGTAACCTTTGTTACAATATTTAAATAAATAATTATCGCAACAATTAAAGCAACAAAAAAGATTGCGATATATTTTAATGTTCTAAGTATTTTTTTAAGCATTTTTTTAAAGATTAAAAATATTATAAAACAATTAAAGCTGCACACTTCTAGAATGCACAGCTTTAATTATAAGATATAAAAACAAAAGTTAATTCACTTCAAATTTTTGAAAGTAAAAACTTTATTTACTGTCTTTACTGCCTTTATCCTGAGATTTTCCTCTTTTACTTTCAGTAGATTTTCCACTGATATTATCTCTCATAGATGTGTCGGCTTGAATATTTTCAAGTTTATGGTAATCCATTATTCCAAGGTTTCCTTCTCTAAAAGCTTGAGAAATTGCCTTTGGAATTTCAGATTCTGCTTGAATAACTTTTGCTCTTGCTTCCTGAGCTTTAGCTTTCATTTCTTGCTCTTCAGCAACAGCCATTGCTCTTCTTTTTTCTGCTTTAGCTTGTGCAATATTTTTGTCGGCATTAGCTTGATCCATTTGTAGCATAGCCCCAATATTTTTACCAACATCAATATCTGCTATATCAATAGATAGTATTTCGTAAGCTGTGCCACTATCCAATCCTTTAGAAAGAACTACTCTTGAGATTGAGTCCGGGTTTTCAAGCACCTCTTTGTGGTCATTAGCTGAACCTATCGAAGTCACAATTCCTTCACCAACTCTAGCCAAAATTGTTTCTTCGCCTGCACCACCAACAAGTTGTTTAATATTTGCTCTCAGAGTAACTCTTGCTTTAGCAATAAGCTGTATTCCATCTTTAGCAACAGCTGCTACCGGAGGAGTGTTAATTACTTTTGGTTTAACAGACATTTGAACTGCTTCTAACACATCACGTCCTGCGAGGTCAATAGCTGTAGCTGTTTTAAAATCAAGCGATATGTTAGCTTTATCCGCACTTATAAGTGCATTTGTTACAGCTTTTACTCTACCGCCTGCCAAATAATGTGCTTCAAGGTCATTTCTCAACAATGACAAACCGGCTTTAGTAGCAGATATCAAGTTGTTTACAATGACAGCCGGAGGAATTTTTCTCCAACGCATTAACACAAGCTGAAGCAAGCTTATTCTTACACCAGAAACCAATGCAGAAAACCACAATCCAACCGGGATAAAATAAAAAATAATCCACAGTCCTAAAATACTTACTACTGCAATAGCAACAATAATTCCAATATTAGCATCCATAATAATAAAATTTATGATTTAAGTTTAACAATTATTTTATTTCCTTCTACTTTAACTATCTCAATTTCTGAATTTTCATTTATAAAATCATCTTTAGATGTAACCTCATAATACTCTCCGTTGATTAACGCTTTTCCCATAGGATTCAATCGCGATATCGTGACTCCTTCATCTCCTTTCTTAACAACATCCTCTTCAAAAACATTAACTTTACCTTTAAGTTCATCATTCAACATAGCCTTTTTCCATGTTTTTGATTTAAGCGCAAAACCTATACTTATAACAATAAAAAAGAAAGTTGCTGCAAGAGTTATGTGACCTACTTGAGCATCAAAATGGCTATATGAAAGATATACTCCAACTGCCATCATTGCAACTCCTACAATTCCAACAACCGTAGCCCCGGGCACTACCAGAATCTCCAGCAACAAAAATGCCATCCCTATTACAATCAGCGAAATTATTATCAACCACATCATCTCAACTAAATATAAATCATTTATAACCTATCTATTAAAAATTACAATACAATGAATATGACTATAAAATGCTATATAAAAGCAATTTAATTATATTCAATATTACTCAACTTTTGCTGTAATATTTCTTTCATGTATCTTTTGACACATATCAATCATGATTTTTTTATCTCCGGATCTAACAACACACTTCCCTTTATGATGTATAATAAGGGTGCATTGCTCTGCCTGTTCAGGTTCATGCTTACAGACATCAACTAAAGTGCTAATTACATGGTCAAAAGTGTTTACATCATCATTATAAACAACTAAGTTAACATAATTAGACGAATCACGATTTTTTTGCTTGTTCTTTTCAGGTTTATTCTTTACCATATTTTTATTTTTAATAATAAAAAACAAAGTTATATAATAATTGGAATTATTAAATAAAAATCAAAAAGATATTTTATTTTCCTCTCCTTTTATTAGTCTTTGTATATTTTTCCTATGAGAAATTAACAAAACGGACATAGTTAATACAGAAAAAATTATTTTTGAAATTAACTCAACATTAAAGACAAATATTGCAAATATTGGGAATGCAATAGCTGCTGTCATAGAACTCAGCGACACATATCTTGTTAACAGAAAAACTGTTATAAATACGCCAAGGCAAACAACAAAAATATTGGGATATATGGCTAAAACTATTCCGGCTAATGTTGCAACACCTTTTCCTCCTTTAAAATTTGCAAAAACAGGGAACATATGCCCTATGACAGCAACAATCCCTAAAGATATTTGATACATTGCAAAAGCCTCATATGAATAAAAGTAATTGACAAAAACACCTGCAATTGCAACTGCACCAATGCCCTTAAAAAAGTCAAGAATTAAAACTATTACGCCTATTCTTGTGCCTAATACTCTAAGCGCATTAGTAGCTCCTGCATTTCCACTACCATATTTCCTTATATCCTTTCCATAAAAATATTTTCCTATCCACACTGATGTAGGAACCGAACCTAACAAATATGCCAAGATAAAACCGACAAGCAAAATTTCATTCATTATTTAAATATATAGTTATTAATATAAATAATCTTAGATTTTAGTGAATTAATTAAATTGCATAAAAATATTAATCTTCAATACTTTTCATATTTCTAAAAAATTCAAGAGGTCTAAATTCTCCTGATAACATATAAGAATAAGAAGCTTCACCTCTTTCAACATCCATTCTGCGACGCCTTGGCCTCACATCTCTAATAATTTCATTATAATCACTAATTATTGATACAGTTTCCATATTTCCCCTCGTATATCTATAATAAAACCAAACATCCCCCATGCCTCCTCCCAGAGTTTTATCAGGTTCAAAATAAAAAGTTAAAACATCGGCTCCTCTTCTTTTACGATATTCCATAAATCCTTCAACATATTTATTGAACATAGTGTTTTTTACACTTCCAATACCTATCGGTCCACTTGAAATAAATGAACCATGCTCCTGATGCCATCTAAAATTAATATCAGCAAAGAAGAATGTATTATTTAATTCTTCAGGAAAATTACTTAACGCCCCTTCTTCATCAAGCTCAGCAAGCAACTCAGATCCTTTTTCCTTTCCGAAAATATTATACATAGCTCTTATATATTTTTGACGATTTAAGTTTATATCATCAAGTTCAGCTTCTTCAATACTTTCTTTTACAATATTTAAACTTCTGTTATTAAAGAAAAAATCTAAAGCCATAACTATATCAAGCTCAAGGTCATCCTCTTTAATGTCATAAACGACATTTCCAAAAGATTCAATTTTAACCTGTCCCATCTGGTCAGGATAGTGAAACATCACATCACCGTCAGCCCTTATTACACATGTAGTTGGATTTAATCTTATTCTATTATCAGTAACATCTCCATCAAGAAATCTTTCCTTTGAAGTTATAACATACTGATTTGTTAATCTATTAAAAGTAAGATACCCGTTTGCAGATATTATTTCTTGATCTAGATAATGTTTTCTTCTGGAAAACATTGCAGGATAAATATGCAAAGAATCCCCGGCAAGTTTAACTGAAGTTGAAATTCTATTATTATCCTTATCTCTCAAATCTTCAATTATAGGAATCATAACGCTATCTGGGTTAACCGTTGCCTCAAATCTAAACCATGTTGAGTTTAACAAATCCCCGCAATCACCTGCTAAAATTTTTGAATTCCCGTGATAATTAAAATTCTCTTCCGTTGATAAAAGATTTACTTTGCCTTTAAACGGGAAGTTTCGTGCAACAAAAAACTCATCTTGTTCTCTAATTTCTGCTACTCCATAGGTCTTGCCTTCCCTATTAACTGCTAATTCTTCAAAGAGTATTCCTTGAATATATCCTCCGTCATTAACATAATCATAACAAGCAGAACCATTAAAGTAATTTCTTGAAGATATTGTAAGATCAGCCTGATACATTTCATGTTGTCTTTTATTTGTATCAGCTATAACAATAGCATCATAAAATTTATCCAATTCCGAATCAGGCAATATTACAGCTTCTTCATTATAAGGGAATATGGCTGCATCTGCCACTTTGATTATATTAACACCTCTTGCTTCAATTCTGTTATTAGCTTTATTAAACAACGCATTATCAACGTAAAAACTTAAAGAATCTTTATCATTATGCGTTGAAACAAAATCGAACCCTGAAAAATTAATATCAATTAACTCATCTCTACTTAAGCCATCAAGATTAAAATTGTCTCTTCCTTTTTTATTTGTCAATGCCATTTGATTATTTTCATGATCCCATTCAATTTTGTCAATAGATGAAATATATTTATTAACAGGGAATTTTATAAATGAATTTATATTTGATGCATTAAAATTGCCTTTTTTATTATTGATATCCACGTATGTTTCATAATCTGTCATTTGCAAGTTAATAGTTTCTCCATCTGCCATAAAAAAATCAATTTTAGAATCTAAAGCTTCAAGTTCGGAATTCAAAAATGTATAATCATCAGAAAAAATTCTACTGCTAAACAAATCAAGATATCCTTCACCTCTTAATTTTTCACTATAGAGTTCAAGACCTCCTTCGAGTTTAGCAAGTCCATCAAATATTTCTATAGGTTTATTAGTATGTTGAATAGCAAGATAATCTTCAAAAGGCAAAAACTGAATATCTGTTTCTCTTGCATATACTTGAGCATGTTCACCCTTTCCTGTTTTGCCTTCCAGGTTAAATATGTTAACTTTACCCCTTGCAGAATCCGGGAACATTATCATTTCTTTTAATTCTACTGTCGCATTTAAATATTCCAGCCTTCCTGGTGTTTTCAGTCCTTCATAACTCATTCTAACTTCACCAAAATAATTAGCTTTCCCTCCATATATAGGATACCCTTCATCAGGTGTTTTTGTACTAAAACCCAATGAGTAATCTTCTTGGACTGTCAAATAATCTTCAAAATCCGGAAATATTCCGGTTGACATAACAACGCCATCAAAAGCAATATTTTCAGTAGTAGCATGCTCAAGGCTGTCTATAGAAAAAGGAGTTATTTGAAAAGATACATCCTCACGAGTATAAGCGCCATTATGAATAAAATCTCTGTCGTAATAAACCGTAGATTCACTTTCACTATTAAAAATGGGATATCTCGGATATGGCATATTTCCGGATTTATTATTCGGGTGATCAATTAAAATTTCTCCATTGAGACCTTCCAGAACTGTTCTTACACGAACAAGAGAATACCTGCCTCTTGAATCAGGCTCGTGGGATCTCACACTAAAGCTAAGCGAATCCGTGTCATTCAGCTCAATTTTAAAATCATCATAGTCAAAAACAAACTCCCTTCCATAAAATTCAAATAAACCGGATTCAACTTTTCCATGAAAATTCATATCTCTATTTTTATGCATTGTAACTTGTTGTCCAAAAGGATAAATTACAACATTTTTAGAATCGCTCAATGGAATTCTTTCAACTCCATATATTCTGAGATCCAAATTATGCAAACTAATTTCTCCATTAAGATTAGCATTTGATTCAATTCTAATCACATCAAAGTCTGTGCTTCCTGCATAAGACATAGTGTAATGAAATAATCTGTCATTTACTGTTACTACTTCGGCATCCAAATCCAGCGAAACAAATCCAAAATGAGAAAACTCAATTAATTGTCTTTTAACAGATGCCGGATCAACCCTGATGTGCCTTGCAAAATCAGATATAGCGAACTCTCTGGAATCTCTTTCACGCGAATATCTACTGAGTCTTACAAGTGGATGAACATCCTCAATGCCTTGCATTCGCCTATATCTTAAATCATCAAAAAAATTATTAGATTCGAAAACTGCTTCATTATCATCACTGAATTGTCGTCCTCCACTTTTTATCTCTATTGAAGGTTCATTCAAATTCCAAAAAATTGCATCGCTATACATGTCAATCCCATGATAAGTATTATGAAATGGAGCTTGCGCCATTCCTTTTTTATCTCTTGTCATTGAAAAAATAGTATCATTATTATCATACCTCATAATTATACCGGGATGATAAATAGAATCTCCTGCCAAATAAAAACTAACTGCAGCCCTTTCAGAAGTTATTGCGTTTTCTCTCATACTAAAAAGGTTCGATCTAGCTGTAACAAATAAAGAATCATTTC
>PWLF01000203.1 GCA_003559475.1 Bacteroidales bacterium | reverse complement strand
ATTTTATTCACAAATAAAAAAAATAACTCTTATTGGTGATTTAGGATTTGATTTATTTACGATTTGTTTTATTTTGCGATTTCGGCAAATTAATTTTTTCACCATTATAAGGATTTATACCTGTATAGTATATTGTTGTGGACAAAGTCATTGGTGTTGGCGTAAATACTTGCACCAGTTTTATATCAAATTTATGTGGTTTAACATTTTTTTTCAGCTCTGCCATTTCATGTTTATCACTTCCGGGATGACCGGTAATAAAGTAAGGCATAAGTTCTTGTTTTAAATTATTTTTACGACATATTTCATCAAATACTTCATCAAATTTCAAATAGTATTTAAAAGGAGGTTTTCTCATAATTTTCAAAACCTTATCTGAGAAATGCTCAGGAGCTACTTTTAATCTGCCGGATACATGTTTTGAGATAAGCAACTGCGTGTATTCATTAAGAGAAAATTTTTTGTTTTGAGCCGAAGATTTATTAACAAGCATGTCGTATCTAACTCCGCTTCCAATAGTAATTTTATTGACTTTTTGCAAAGACATTGCTTTCTTATATAATTCTATTAAGGGCTTATGGTCGAAATTAAGATTTTTACAAGTATCAGGATAAATACAAGAAGGACGAGAACATTTTTGACAAATATTTTCATCAAAACCTTTCATTTTATACATATTAGCGGTAGGTGCACCTAAATCTGTTATATGACCTTTAAAATCATCTTTTTCCGAAATCTTTTTGATTTCAGAAATTATTGAATTCTCAGACCTGTTAGCTATAAATTTTCCTTGATGAGCAGATATAGCACAAAAGCTGCATCCCCCGAAGCATCCACGATGAATTGTAACAGAGTGTTTTATCATTTCAAAAGCAGGAATAGGAGGTTTTTTATTATACCTTGGATGTGGCAACCTGTTGTAGGGCAAGTTAAATATATCATCCATAAATTTTTCTTTTGCAACAGGATAAGGAGGATTAATAATTACAGAATATTTTCCTGAATCTTGAATAATTCTTGGTTGAATTAGACAATTAGAAGCTTCTTCTGTTATTCTGAAAGCTTCGGCAAAATCTCTTTTGTTATTTAAGCATTTATCATAAGAAGGTAAAGATATGCTCTTTGTGTTTTTCAAGGGTTTAATACTGCTAATATTATCTGAAATGAAAGCTGTTTGCAAGATATTTTGAAGAGATTCTACAGGCACTCCTCTATCCATTAACCGGATTATTTCAAGCAATGGTTGTTCTGCCATTCCATAGACAAGTATATCAGCTTTAGAATCTAAGAGAATTGATGGTTTAACGTTATCTTGCCAATAATCATAATGAGTTAATCTCCTCATTGATGCCTCTATACCTCCAATTACAACAGGAGTTTCGGGATAAATTTTCTTTAAAATATTTGAATAAACTACTGTAGCATAATCAGGTCTGTACCCTGCCCTGCCACCAGGGGTATAACTATCATTAGATCGCTTTCTTTTTAGAGCAGTATAGTGATTGACCATTGAGTCCATATTTCCTGCAGAAACTCCGAAAAACAATCTTGGTTTGCCAAGTTTTTTAAAATCACGGAGGTCGTCTCTCCAATTTGGTTGTGGTATTATGGCAACTTTCATACCTGCTTTTTGAGCTAATCGAGCCATAATAGCTGTTCCAAAAGCAGGATGGTCAACATAAGCATCACCGGTAACAAAAATAACATCAGCTTGGTCCCAACCTAAATCCTCCATTTCCTGTTTTGATGTCGGCAACCAATCATTATTACTAAATTCTCTTCTAACTCCCATCAGCAATTATTTAACACAATTTAAGCTTGGTTAAAACCTCTCTAAAATCTTCCGTTTTTAGTGGTTTGGTAAGATACTCATCCATTCCTTGCTTCATATACTTCTCGCGATCACCTTCAAAAGCATTAGCACTTAATCCGATTATCGGGGGTATATTTTTATATTTTTCTTTTAATTTTTTTGTAGCAGTAATTCCATCCATTTCGGGCATTTGTATATCCATTAGTATAATATCAAACTTATTTTTATCAAACATTTCCAAAGCTTTTTTGCCGTTTTCTGCAATAGAAACATTGTGCCCTTCAGATTCTAAAAGCAAAGATACAACCTTTTGAGTTACTTTTTTATCCTCAGCAAGAAGAATATTAAACGATTTTATTTTTTTATTATTTTCATTCGCTGTTGCGATTGTATTCTCAAGAATTTCGCCTTTAGAAACCTTTGCTTTAAAAGTAAACCAAAAGCAACTACCTTCAGCAGGGACACTATTAACACCAATATTGCCTTCCAACAGATTAACAAGTTCTTTACATATTGATAATCCTAATCCGGTGCCGTCATGCATCCTTGTATCTTTTTTTTCAATTTGAGTAAATGGTTGGAAAAGATGCTTGGTTTGTTCGGGTTCAATACCTATACCAGTATCAGTAACTTCAATTTTAATAGTCACTTGACTACTCTTTGTTTTAGGAGAATTATCTAATAGCGTCGCATTCAAGCTAATTTTCCCGTTTTCTGTATATTTAACGGCATTTAATATTAAATTGCTAATGATCTGATTAACTCTGTTTTTATCTGTATTAATATACTCAGGAATTTCAGGGCAAATACTTTTTTCAAATACAATATCTTTTCTACAAATAGATTTAAAATACTTTTCAGTTTCATCAAACAATGAGGATAGAGAAAAATCAACATTATTCAATTTAATTTTTCCTGCTTCAATTTTTGAATAATCTAAAATAAGATTTATTATTTCCCTTAAATTTTCTGTTGACTGTTTAATAGTATTAAGGTAATCTTGCTGTTGAACATCAAGTTTTGTTTTAGACAAAAACTCTGTCATACCCATTATTCCGGTCAATGGAGTTCTTATTTCATGACTCATATTAGCCAAAAAGTTTTGCTTAAAATTAACAGAACGTTTAGCTAACTCCACTTCCTGTTTAAGTCTTTCGGCATTTTTTCTTTCAGTAATATCAATAACAGAGGCAAGTCCTGCAGGTTTGTCGTTATATAATATTTTAGTTCCGGTTAATGTTACCCAAATCTCTTTACCATCTTTTCTTAATGCTATTATTTCATAAAAACCTATATTCAAATTGCCATATTGTCTTTCCTGACCTCTTTGTTTAATCATTTCTTTATAATCAGGATGAACGATATCCCAGTAATTTTTACTATATAACTCCTCTTTCGAATATCCGGTTAGATTTTCAGCCATTTGGTTTGTATAAACAAACCTATTTTCCTGGTAAATCATTATAGCGAGCGGGCTTTTTTCAGCTAGATTACGAAATTTTTCTTCACTTTCAATCAAAGATTTTTCAGCCATCCATCTTTGTATAGCATTAGCTGTAATACCTCCAAAAGTTTTTAGTATTTCATTATCTACTTTTTTTGATTTTTTACCTCCGACAAAAACAACTGTGCCAACTAATTTATTTTTATGCATCAAAGCAATTCCACCAAGCCAATTAATATTAAATGTTCTTTTTAAAATATTTCCAATAGATGGAGGAACTGAGCCAAATGTGGCTTCACTAACAGAATTTTTATAGGTTATACCTTCTTCTACTATAGCATTGTAATGCTTTTCATTAAGTTTAGTTCTAAACCCTTTTAATTCTCTTCCAATTACCTTCTTAATCTTGTTATTTTCTTCATTAGATAAGGTGTTATAAGAAATGACAAGCTCATTATTTTTCTCATCATAATAAGAAATTGTTGCATCAATGGCGTTAGTTAATTGTTTAATAGTATTTGCAGCGATAGAATAAATATCTTCATTAACGGATGCTGAAGATAATTTCATTGAATATTCATTTAGTAAAGAAAGATGTTTATTTTTATCAAATAAAGCTTTTTCAGCCGTTTTTCTTTCAGTAATATCGTAAAAAGATACAAGACCGGAAGGTTTACCATCAAAATTAATCTTAGCACCATAAGAGCTAATCCAGATAAAACTTCCGTCTTTTCTAAGAACTCTATACTCTTCGGGTTTTCTTTCATCATTTACAAACAAGTCTGTAGTCATCATTTGGGTTACAGCTTCTCTATCTTCAGGGTAAACAAAATCAATAGGATTTTTCCCAATAATTTCATTTTGATTATCGAAACCAAGCATTTTAAATACTGTATCATTAGCAAGACTAATTGTAAATGTTTCTCCATCAATGAGAATAATTCCGGAAAGAGTGCTTTCAAACAAAACTTTATATTGTTGCTTTTTATCTTTAAGCAAATCTTCCTCTTGCTTGTGTTTTAAGAGCAAGGCTGTTTGTCTGGCATATAATTTAACAATCTCAGGGTTGTTCAACTGCATTCCTTCCGGCATTAGAAGAATAAAATTCCCAATTATATTATCATCTTTAATTATTTTGACTACGACAGTTTCTTTAATGCCATAATTATCTTCTGTTTCCTTAGATATTCTTTCCGTCTCTTTTTTCTGACCTTCGGGAGCTACTAAACTCATAAAATCTCTAAGGCTATTATAGCAGGTAATTATATTTCTTCCTACTTCTCTGTTTTCCCGGGGATCAAGCATCCATTTTTTCCCTGAAATAGCAAAACCAAATTTTTTTTCAGCTTCTTTTATTGCTTCTTTGATTCCAATAATAGCTTTTGTTTCAAAAGTTTTATTTTCAACATCTATAAAATTAAAAACGCCTATTTTAGCTCCGGATATATCAATTAACGTTTGAGTAATTTTTTTATAATCAATATCATCTGTTGAATAATGGAGTAGTTTTTCAGCAGTATGTATTAATTCATTTTCAATTGATATATTTGTCAGATATGTAATAAAGAAATATTTTTTCGGTGATATAACTTTTATATTATACCACTTCTTTTTTATTTTTGAAAAAAGTTCGAATTCTCTAACAACACCATTTACAGCTACATCACCAAAAATTGACAATAAATATTCGAGTTCTTCTTTATCAAATTCTTTATTAACTGAAGAGAATATTTTTCCTGTATCATTTTCTTTGCTAAGACCTGTATATTCTTCAAATGTAGAATTTAATTCAATAATATTAAAATCACAAGGGTTTCCCTTGTTGTCAAGTATAATCTTAAAATAACCATACCCAACAGGTGCAGATTCTAATGCAGTTTTATATATATTATCTATATCAAACATGTATTTACAAATATAATTTTACTTTTTATATGAAATTTAAGTAAAATTACTTAAAAATTAGTATAATAGCTGTTTAGCTTAACCACCACATAATTTCTATAATTTAGCTATAAAATTAAAATAAAAAACATAATAATACAAATAAAATATATTTAAAAAATAATTTTATTCAAAAAACAAAATACATATATAGTTAACAACTTTATCGGAAGGCGTTACATCACCTGAATTTCCTCTTCTTAAAATTTTGGATTTACATTCCGGAGTGATAAATTTTGAATATTCAATTAATGACATGATTGGACCATAGCCACATAAACTTATATTATTAGAGATAACTACTTCATAAACACCTTTTGCATCAAAGTTTTTAATTTTTTCACAAACAAAGTTATCTTGCTTATGACCAATTTCAGGATTAACATAATGCGAAAAATCATTAGAAGCAATAATAATGATATTTTTCCCTGTTTTTGATACCGCTTGTTTTATTTTATTTGCCAGCTTAGATGCCATTTCATAGGATTGGTCAAGAATACTAACAGGAACAATTTTTATATCTTCCTTAAGGTAATATTGTATAAAAGGGAGCATAACTTCGGCAGAGTGTTCTTCAAGATGCGGAGTTGAAGAAAAAGGCAGGTCAAGAGCTTTAGAAAATTCTATATCAACTTCCGTTTTCCCGAGCGGAGTTTCCCAGTATAAGCTATCATCTAAAGCAACATCAGAGTTTATACCTCTATGATTAGGATTTAGAATAATAATCGTATCTATCGGCTGTTTTGATAATTTTAATGTTTTAAAAAAATGTACTGCCTGATAGCCTGAATACATATAGCCTGCATGAGGTACAACACCACCAATTATTTTCTTTTCAGAATACAGCTTATCAAAATTAGCTGTTTCTTTACTATCAATATCTTCTATAAGTTTTATAAGTTTATTTTTATTAGCAGGATAAAACATTCCTGAGACTGCCGGTTTTCTGGTTTTTCTTAACATAATAAATTATTTTTTTTATTAACAACAAAATGCAATTTTATATTTACAAAACACACAATTACCTTTATCATCAATATTTTCAGCAATAGTTTTATGTCCCGGTCTTTTTATTACAGTTTTGTTACACTTAGGGCATACTGTGTCTGATGTGCCAAAAGCCGAAGAAATATTACCACAATAAACAAAATTGAGTTTTTCTAAAGCAATTTGTCTTAGCTCAATGATTGTTTCAACCGGAGTAGGCTCAATATTCATTTTATAACCTGGGAAATATCGGTTTATATGTAATGGTATATCTTTCCCAAGTTCGGCATTAATCCAATCAATCATTTTTTTAAAAATATTCTTATCATCATTTAAACCGGGAATAATAAGGTTAGCTATTTCGAGATGAATATTTTTTTTAACAATATATTTTAATGTATTTTGTACTGGCTTTAACTCTGCTCCTGTATATTTTTGATAAAAACTATTATCAAAAGATTTTAAATCAACATTAAACCCATCTGTTACTTCAAGCAATTTATTTAGTGGGTCAGGATTAATATATCCATTAGTAACAACAGCATTGGAAAGATTATTAATCTTTGCTTTTTTAGCTATATCAAACATATATTCAAACCAAACAAACGGTTCGTTAAAAGTATAAGATATTCCGCAAATATTCCTTATTTTAGAAACCGCTTTTATAATATAATCAATATCAGCATAAGCAATATCTTCGGGGAAAGGAGGATGTGATATATGATGGTTTTGGCAAAACTGACAACTAAAATTACAGCCAACAGATCCTATAGAATATATTTGTTTTCCGGGATAAAAATGATATAAGGGCTTTTTTTCTATCGGCTCTGAGTGCAAACCAATTGCTTTGCCATAATTTTCGCTATAAAGCTTGCCTGAAATATTGATACGAACATTACATTTACCTCTCTCCTTTTGTTTTAATATACAACTATGCGGACATAAATTACATCTAACTTTATTGTTATCTATTAGAGTATAATATTTAGCTTCATACATAATTTATAACGACGTGTATTAACTCAAGTTATGTTAAATAACTATTATTTGGATTTTTATTATCTATTGGAATATTATAAATTAAAACCAATATCTCTTGTAAGAGAAAAAGTCAAAGAATAAGAATTCCCCAACTGGACACCTTCATAATATTGATAAACAGGAATGTCATACATTATAGAGAAATTCCAAATCATATTATAATTATAATTTAGTTGAGGCGATAAAAAGAATAAATTATTACCCGAATAATTTATAATCTCTCCGTTTTTATAGTTTTTCTTTCTATACTCGTGTCTTGCCTGTAAAATAAGTGTAATATTTTTTTGTAATATCAGTGTAAGGATTCGCCAAATGCTTAGAAAAGAACAAAGAGTTCACATATTCATCACCAAATTTATAACCCATTTTATTCTCTGTCAAATTATTTTCATATCTATTGATTAATATTAGTCTTGCACTTATAGCATCAAATTCTTTTACAAAAAAGGATTGAAAAACTGCTCCGAAATTTCCTGTAGATGGCTGTACATCTATTGGCACTTCAACTCCATCAACACGTTTAGGTTCAAGAGAAAGAGGAATTTTTGCACCTGCAGATAAAGATAATTCTATATTATTTCCGTAATCTCTGTATATATTATATTTCCCTGAAATTATTGCATTTGAAAGTCCACCGGCTGCTAAATCTTCATCAATATATTTATAATTTTGAGTTTTATTAAAAAAATAACCTATTTCCGTTTCTACGGTAAATTTTTGAGTAATACCATAACCAATGCTAAAACCTCCGTAATTATAATAAGCGGATGATATTGCACTGGGTTTATCCCATTTAATACGGTTGCTACCTTCATAATAATTATCTAACAAGTTATATTGATAAAATCCGACAGCTCTAATAATGCCTTCATCTAAAACTCCAAGATTAGAACTCCCGGCAATCGGGTTTCCCGGAGATGCAAAACATTGAGCAAAAGATATTTTATTATTTAACGCCAATGTAATTAAGATAAAACATAACACAAACCTTAACATACTATATATTTAGGATTTTATACCTGTTAATTATGACTTGAAAAACGGTCAACGTTATTCAGGCATGGACAACTTTTCAACTTTAAACTATTTTAATACTACATTTATTATCACTGACTTTGATTCGGAATTATCGAAGGCGTCAACAACCTCGCAGGTAATAGTATGCTCTCCCGGTTCACATGGGTCGGAGGCATAAGTTATCGTGCTACCACTTCCTACAATAGATCCGCCTGTTGTTGACCAATTATATGTTAAGTCTGTTCCCGAAGCTGTAGCAGTTACTTTAGTTGTTTCACCAATTTCAATTTCTTCATCCTCAGCTTCAAGTGACTCGTAAACCAACGGTTCTTTCTCACCATTATCAATATCATCATCTTTATCGCAAGCAGCAAAAGCAGCCATAAAGATTAATATCAAAATAAAATAAGAATATCTTTGCATAATACTTATATAAAAAATTTATAAAATAGTTTAATCTTCTTTTTTAACACATCTTACAGAATAAGCTGCAGTTTTTGGAAAAGAGTCATATCTACCAACATCTGTCCTGTCATCTTTCAAACATCTTCTCCAAGCACAATCACCAGATAAACAATCATCTGACTCTGTTGAAGTATAAAAATAGCCAAAGCTATTTATCAGACCAAAGCCACCATTCCAATATCTTGTTCCGCTTAATTTTATTTCAAGACCTGAATCGCCACCCACTTTCATTGATGTTCCAATGCCGGAACCTCTCCACCCATAACCGTTTGCTTGGTTTTGAGTCATTCCAAGCTCCATCTCCAGCGTTTTAACAACGTCATCACTTGGTAAGAACCACCCTGGAGGGCAAATTCCCTGAGTATTTTCTTCTGTTGAGTAGTCCATTGCTTGATCCCACTGATAAAGCCCTCCGTGAACATCACAGTTAGCTTCATCATCATCATAACAATATTTTTCAATTTTATTTTCATCATCTTGATTCTGAGATCCATCTATCATAGTACCTACATTAAGACTTTCAGCCATCCAGCATTGATCTCCGATTTTAACCGTAGCATACTCTTTGTCGTCTCTTGGGTCAATCAAAATATCACCACAAGCAAACTCCTCTTCCTTTTCCTGAAAATTTGCTGTCAACTCAATATTTTCAGCCGGCATTGTTACGTTTGTTGTTTCCGAATTAGCATCATCTATATAATCTATATCTCCTGTCCAGTTTTCAAATTCGTAATCTTCTTCAGGTATTGCTTCTATAGTTATCTCATCGTCCATATTATAATAATCTTGTTCAGGATCAAAATTCACATTTCCGGAGTTTTCAGGATAAACATCAACTATTAACTCATAATCAACAAGTTCAAAATTTGCCGTTAAATCAATATCATAAGCAGGCATTGTAACGGTAGTAGCTTCCGAACCGGTGTCATCAACATAATCCGTATCGCCTGACCAGTTAACAAACTCCCAGCCATTATTAGCATCAGCAGATATGTTTACTGTCTGGTCTTCTTCAAAATTGCCACCACCTGCAACTGTTCCTCCTTCACTTGGATTTGCTTCAAGGGAAAGCGTATAAAGAAAAGCTTCCTCATCAACAAATTTTGCGGTAAGAGTAACATTTTCAGCAGGCATATCATAAACAAACTCGTCTTCTGAGTTAATGGTTGTGCCATCTTTACTCCAGTTTTGAAATATATAACCTTCATTGGCTATTGCTTCTAAATTAATTTCGTCGCCCATATTGTAATAATCACGTTCCGGGTTTATGTTAACATATCCTGCATCATCAGGATATATTTCGACTGTAAATTCATAATCCTTGAGGGCGAAATTTGCCGTCAAAGAAATATCTTCATCCGGCATTTTTACGTTTGTTGTTTCCGAATTAGCATCATCAATATAATCTATATCTCCTGTCCAGTTTTCAAATTTATAACCTTCGCCGGCTATTGCAGTAATATCAACTTCTTCGTTTTTCATGTAATTACCTGAACCTTCCGTATAACCGCCCTCTTCGGGTTCATTTGTCAGCGTTAATGTAAAAGTAGCACGCTGCATATTAAAAACATAAATTTCCTCATTTTCAGGAACATCTAAAATAGTATCACTAAGTAAATTATCTGATTCTCCCGTAGAGTAGCCAATAAATTTAAATTCATCACCTGTATAATAAGGGTAATCTTCATAAACATTTTGTTGCGATTCCTTTTTATGAGATACTCCCGTATGCTTTATTTGTGCTGTTGTCCTCCGGCTCTCACCCGCATGTATCATTAATCTAACCTGTTTATAACTCTCTGATGTTACATCTAAAATATAATTCTGCCGGTTGCAAGCATAAAAAGTAAAATGATTCAACCCTTGTTCTAAAAGGGATTGATAATTTGCAACTTTGCGTCCCGATAAATCATAAACATTTAAACTAAAAAGTTCTTCATTGCTGACATATATATCAATATTCGTTTTTTTTGAAAAAGGATTGGGATAATTTTGTGAAACATAAAAATTATTATGCTTATCGTAGTCAGAAATATTAGTTGGAGCAAGTATCATAACAGAATCAGGATAATAAAGCTTCTTGCTCCAATCTTGTGTAATATTCTTTATTAAAACACTGTCGGTTTTAACATGAGTTTCATTATATTCGGAGGTAAAAGTTAATTTAATTTCTTGCATTTCTGATTTAAGAGCCATTGCGGGCAAGAAAAAAATTATAAAAAGCAGGATATTTTTTGTCATTTTTAAAAGATTTTGGTATTACAATTTAATTTAGAACTTTTGTCTGAATAATACAAGTTATTCAAGCATTCGTTATTAATTAAAAGGAATACTTAATAATTTTATAAAATAACAAAGTTATAAAAAAGGGAAATAAAAGTCAAGTTATGTTTTTTTATTAATATTTTAACGAAAAAAACATTATTTTCTGACTATTGATGAGAAAGGATTTTTAAGACCTTTGTATCCTGAAAGCTCCATTTTTGCAAAGCCAACTATAACTCTTGACTCAAAAAGCACAGGGATTCTGTTTTTATCATCAGAAATCCATAAAGTCATAGGCCATGGCTGGACAAATTTTGAATCATCATGATTATATATCAAAGGCTTAAATTTTAAAGTTTGAATTTTTCCAACATCGGTTTTTAAAATTTCTTTTCCCTCATATTTGATTCGGGAAAAATATAAAGAATCTTTAAAAAGAAAATCTATGTCGAAGCTATCTCCCGGTTTAATATCAGAAAAGTCAAGCGTTCTTGCAAAATAGAAGGCTGATATAATATCTTGCATATAATCGTCTATTTGAACTTCTTCATCACGATAAAAAGCTACATTTTGATAATGATTAAACGTTGTTTCTTCTTTTCTTTCATAGCCACCTTCATAAACATCTCTAATAAAATACCATGGCATTATAGCTTCATCATCTATATAAGTTTCATATCTGTTATCTACACGATAAAACCAGTTAAAAAATCTTCTTGAATTAACTGTGCCGACAATATGCATAGCACTTCTATCATTATTAACCCTTACGCTGTTTTCTCTTATACTTATTGTACCATCGCCAACAGTGACGTAGCCGGGCATAAAGCTATCGTAGTAAAATTTATAACTTAGCTCTTCTCCTCTTTGAAAAGCATCATTTTTATGATTCCTGAAGTTTTGTCCTTCAATACTTATATTTGTAGTAAAAACAAAAATAAGAAGAAGGCAAGGAAGCAACGCAATTTTTTTCTTTTTAAGTCTCATAGCTTTGATTTTTTAGTTCTATTAAACTTAATACAAAAAATGTACCAAAACCTTTTATGCTTTATTTAAAGGAGCAAAGGCAACAATTTGGTTATTTTTTTTTTGATGTGCAAGGGATATTTTTAAGTTAATTATCAAAATTAAGCCACGAATTCACGAATAAAAAATCAGAAAGTTTGCTAAAAAAGTTCACGCAAAGGTCGCGAAATAATTAAATGCGAAAGTTCGCAAAGGCTTTATTTTTCTAATAATTGCAAGGATTTTATAATAGCTGATTTTTTTCTTTTGCGACCTTTCCGTATCTTTTTCTTTTGCGGGTTTTGCGTGGACTAAAAGTATAAATTGGAAAGCATATAAGTTTTCTTACATGCCCTAATATGCCTTATATGGTAAATATTTTTTAAGGTTTTAAAAAACTTCAATAACTTAGCAAATAATAATTAAATTTACCCAACTTCACGTGTATTATGATTAAATTTACCCAACTTCACGTGTATTATGATTAAATTGCAAATTATTTATTACTTTTGATATTTGATTATAGTATTACAAATTTTACAATTTAATAACATAAATCATTGTAAAACAAATCATTAATAAAAACAGAAGACTTATGAACACAAGATTAAAGATATTCTTAATGTTATTTTTGGTTGTATTTTTAGGATGTACAGCAAAACAATCAAAAGATAAAAAAGCCTCATCAAATGATATGAAAGACATTGAAAAATCTCAGCAACTAAATGAATTTGCATATAATTTGTACAATGAAATAGCCGGTCAGGAAAAGGAGAACCTTGCTATATCGCCATTCAGTATATCAACCGCAATGGCAATGGTTTATGGAGGTGCTGCCGGACAAACAAAAAAAGAAATGAGCGATGTTCTTCTATTTGACTCTGATAAAGATAGATTCCACAAGAATTTTGCGGAGCATGTTTCAAAAATTAAAAAATCTGCGGGCAATGACCTTGAGTTAAATATTGCAAACGGTATGTGGCTACAGCATGATTATCCTTTTCTTGAAACTTATATAGGAACCATATCAAGGTATTACGAAACTGTTTTGAATAAAGCAAATTTTAAAGAAGACAGGGAAAAAGAGAGAACTGAGATAAACAATTGGGTTTCAGATAAAACAAATAACAAAATAGAAGAATTAATAAGAAAAGATGTGCTTTGTGAAGAGACAAGAATGGTGCTTGTAAATGCAATATACTTTTTAGGGAGTTGGCTAAAAGAATTTGATAAAGAATTAACTCATGAGCGTGAATTTAATATCAGCAGTAAAGATAAAGTGAAGACAAAATTCATGAAAAAGGAATCTGAGTTTAATTATTATGAAGATAAGCATGCACAAGCATTAGAAATACCATATTCAGGTGAAAATTTTTCAATGCTACTATTACTTCCAAAAGAAGATATTGGTATAAGAAAATTTGAATCTGTTTTTGATGTAAATAAATATAATCAATACGTTAAAAATCTAAATAAAAGTAAAGTTACTGTTTTATTACCAAAATTCAAGATACGATTTCATGCAAATCTTGAAAGGATTTTTCAGGAGATGGGTATGGCTTTGGCATTTTCAGACAATGCTGATTTTTCAGATATGACGTCAAAAAGAGATCTTAAAATAGATCAAATAATTCATCAAGCTTTTGTAGAGATAGATGAAAAAGGGACAGAAGCGGCAGCTGCAACAGCTGTTACTGTTGTTAAAACATCAGCACGTGCTTATGATGACAAAATAGTATTTAATGCCAATCGCCCTTTTCATTTCATAATTAGAGACAATAACAGCAATACAATAATTTTTATGGGAAGAGTTGTAAATCCAAAGGAATAATATATTTACATAATAAAAAAGTGCCGGAAATTTTAAATTTTTCCGGCACTTTTTTTTATTGATTTACAAATTAGAATAATAAATATTAAAACTTGTATTCGTTATCGTCAATCAGTTTATCAGCAATACGACGACGTGCAGCTAAAACATTAACACCTTTAACATTGGTTAGAGTATTAATTGCCTTAACTAGTTTTTCAGCCTCATTTTCATCAGCAAAAGAGCAAATAGCATCAATTGCATTCTTTCTAATAAGGTAAGCTGTATCATAAGAGAACACATCAATTATATCTCTGTAAACCGGGTTTTCTCCTTTAATACTCTCTAGTTTTTCAACTCTAAGAGCCGCTGATTCTGCAATATACAACTCCATAATCATATTAGACAAGTTATTAACAACTTCTTGTTCGCTCATAAGTCTTTTAATATTTTGCGTTGCATTATAAACTGTCAACATAATAGCTTTTTTGAAATTCTTCATATAACGTCGTTTTTGTTCAAAAAAGCTTTCTCCTTCAACTTCGCCATCTTTAATACTATCAATATTTTTGTTAAGTTCTTCAGCGGGTCCAAAGATATCATATTCACCTTTTTTGGCTTGTTTTATAGCAGC
This sequence comes from Bacteroidales bacterium, assembly GCA_003559475.1. Lineage (GTDB taxonomy): Bacteria > Bacteroidota > Bacteroidia > Bacteroidales > UBA7960 > PUKZ01. The sequence continues at coordinate 3,791 of PWLF01000203.1, read as the reverse complement.
TTCAACAACTAAAAGACGGTTAATTTCATTTGTTCCTTCAAATATTCTATTTATACGCGAATCGCGATATCCTCTTTCAATGTTCATTTCTGCTGAATAACCCATACCACCGTGAATCTGTAATCCTTCATCAACGACATAATCCAGCATTTCAGAGCCCCAAACTTTAAGAATAGCATCTTCAACAGCATAATGACTAATTCCGTCTATTGAAGCACGTCCATCTTCAATACCTTCATTTTTAAATTTATCAACCATAATGTCAACATCTCTGCTAACGCGATAAATAGCTGACTCATGCACAAAGCACTTAATAACCATCTCTGCTAGTTTATGCTTGATAGCTCCAAAGTTAGAAAGAAAACTACCAAACTGTTTTCTTTCGTTAGCATATCTTACAGAGTCGGAAATAGATTGTTTTGCAGCGCCAATTGTATTAGCACCAAGTTTCATACGTCCCATATGAAGTATGCTGAGAGCAATTCTAAAGCCTTCGCCTCTTTTACCAATCATATTTTCAACAGGAACTTTAACGTCATTATAATAAATCTGAGTAGTAGAAGATCCCTTAATACCCAACTTTTGTTCATCAGGACCAATTTCTACTCCCTGCCAGTCACTTTCAACTATAAATGCACTAAGAATGCGATCATTATCAATCTTTGCAAACACAATTTGCGTATCTGCAAAGCCACCATTAGTAATCCACATTTTTTGACCGTTAAGAATGTAATGCTTTCCGTCTTCACTAAGTTTAGCATTAGTTTTCCCTGAATTAGCATCACTGCCGGCTCCGGGTTCTGTCAAACAATATGCTCCTATAAACTCTCCGGTAGCAAGCTTCTTAACATATTTTTCGCGTTGTTCTTCATTTCCATAATACATTATAGGCATCATTCCAATCCCACAATGACACATGAAAGCAACTGAAAATGAATAACCTCCGCCAACAATCTCTGCAAGCAACATTTGCGTAAGGAAAGATTGCCCAAAACCATTATATTTGTCAGGTATTGAAATTCCCAACAAACCTAACTCTCCGGATTTTTTAAGAATATTCTTCATATATTCTCGATTACCCTTATCAATTTCATCAAGATTTGGTAAAACCTCAGCTTCCATAAAGTCTCTACATGATTGAGCAATCATTCTTTGCTCTTCATTAAACTCCTCCGGAATAAATACATTTTTTGGCTCAATATCCTTTGCAAGGAATTCACCGCTTTTAAGATTTACATTTTCCATTTGTCTGTTGTTTATCAATTTTTAAGGTAATTTGTTAATTATTAATTTAATAAGTTATCAATAAGGATATAAAATATCCCTTTTATATATTAAGAATTATATTTAAATAACAATAAAAAAATGCTTTAAAAACAACACGCAAAGATAAAAAAATATTACAAAATCAAAATTTTAAATAACCGTTTAATGGTTAAATTTTTATTTTGATGTGCTAGGTTGTTGAAGTTGATTTTTTAAAACCTTAAAAAACATTTACCATATGAGGCATATGAGGGCATATAAGAAAACTTAGCTGCTTTCAACTTTTAGTCCACGCAAAACCCGCAAAAGAAAAAGATACGGAAAGGTCGCAAAAGAAAAAAATCAGCTATTATAAAATCCTTGCAATAATTAAAAAACTAAAATCTTTGCGAACTTTCGCATTAAATCATTTCGCGACCTTTGCGTGAACTTTTTTAGCAAACTTTCTGATTTTTCATTTGTGAATTCGTGGCTTAATTTTTTTTGAGATTTCCAAATTTACCCAAAAACCGTAAAATGGGAAATAAGGTAATAATGTAATAAGGTCTGTATTTTATCGTCCAATTATTTACTAAGGTAATAAGGTTTTTATATTACTTAATAGAACAAAAATTTATATTTAATCAGTGTAAATGTATTTGATAATTAATTTAGAAATAGAAATCAAATTATTTTAATTATAATTTTGTAATTCTTATTCCCTTTTTACTAATTTTGTTTTCGAAAATAGACAAAACGCTATGAACTAAATTTATTAAGATTAAATGAGGATTTTTAATAGTTTTGAGGAAGCAAAAGGAAAAATTCGAAAGGCTGTAGTAACAATAGGTTGCTTTGACGGCATACATTTAGGGCATAAAAAAATAATTAAGAGATTAAATGATATTTCTGAAAAAATTGGAGGTGAGTCAACATTAATTACTTTTGAGCCACACCCGAGAAAAGTATTATACCCTGAGAACAATGACATTTCTCTTATTCTTTCAAAAAATGAAAAAATTGAATTTTTAAAAAAATGTAAATTAAAAAATATTGTTTTAGTTCCATTTACAAAGAGTTTCTCTAAAACAAGTTCCTTAGATTTTGTTAAGACCCATTTATTAGGTTGTATTGATACTAAAGCTTTGATAATCGGCAATAATTATCAGTTTGGATATAAAAAAGAAGGAGATAACAAATATTTGCAAGAGTTGACAAAGATATATGATTTTAAAGTTATTGAAATGCCTTTGGAGAATATTGGAGAAAAAACAGTTAGTTCAACTCAAATCAGAAAAGCTATAAAGTCAGGAAATATTGAGTCAGCGAACAATTATCTAGGTTATAATTTTTTTATTTCCGGTGATATTGAAGAGTCTGAAAAATTGCCCGATATAAACAATTTTAAGGTTCATAAGATAAAAATAAACGACCCTGATAAAATTGTTCCACCACCCGGAATTTATGCTGTTAAGACTACTATTAAAAGCTTTCATACAAAAGCTATGGCTGTTTTATACAAAAACCCTGATAATGATACAAAAACGTGTATAAAATTAATCTCCGATGAATTTATTGGTAATAAAATTTATTGCAGCACATACTTTTACAAGAGAATAACGGATAAAGATATATTAAATAACAACACTGATATTATAAAAGAGTTATCAGAGGCCGGAAAAATTATTTCAGATATGCCTTATTAAAAACTTAGTTTCATTATGCAATCTTCAAATAGTAAAAATGACCCGACTTATTCAAAGCAAGTTATTGAAATGTTTACTGTGGCAAATGAATATTGTCTTTTTTTTAAAAAAGCTGAAGAGTATTCATTTGAGGATATTATAGATTATTTTCATAAGATATCTCCTTTATTGTACTTAAAAGGTTCTCTTATTCCTGTCATTAAAGTAAATGACCCTTCTTATAAGGAGCGATTTTTAACTGAAGAGCAATATGAGGCTTTATTTTTAATTCTAAAGAAAAAATTTAAAGAAAAAGATACTTTTTATATTTTAGATGAAAATTATGAAGCTAAAGAAGCTAGTTTAGCTGAATGTATTTGCGATATTTTTCAAGATATGAGTGATTTTGTATTATTATATAGCAAAGACAACAGTTTTTCAAAAGAAAATGCTATTTTTCAAATAAAAGAATTATTTGAAATTCGTTGGGGTAATAGGATACTCGAAGCTTTAAAAGCTGTTTATAATATTCTTTACAACTCTAATAACCAACAAAAAGCTTTTACTTCATTAGATTAAGAAGCAAAAGCTTTTTATATAAAGTTAAATACTATTAGTTAGTTTCACCAGTCAACTTAAGAACTATAGAATACCCACAATCATTATAAGCCCATACAAATCTGGTATATTCTGTTCCGCTGTCTAAGCCTTCCTCTAAGTATGCTATTTCGTTTCCAACATCAATAGCTGTATCATAGTCATTCTCTGTGTTCCATTTATAACCCGCAGCATTTGGAACTTCATCCCAAATCCATTCTATATAATTTGTTGCTACCGTATGGACGCTTGAAACCGGTTGTT
>PWLF01000061.1 GCA_003559475.1 Bacteroidales bacterium | reverse complement strand
TTAAATGCGAAAAAGCCCCCTTTGCTGGGAGCTTAATCTTTAGCGCTATATTTTAATATTTTACCAAGGGATAACTACATATTGGCTGGTTTCTGGATTATATTCTGCCTTGACAATTCTTAACTTTTCAAAAGTTCTATTTCGTTTGTTCCTGGCAACTCTCTTTGCTTTTTCTTGCTTTGCAACTTTATAATACTTAAACTCTCCCATTGTTACCCATTGGCCTTCTTCATATGTTCTGCTTAATACTTCAATAGCTCTTTCCCGCTGTGCTTCTTGCCCTTCTTTTACTGGAACCTTACCTTGCTTTATAGCTTCTAAAGCGACCCTGCCTAACTCGTTTAACTCCTCTGCGCCCTCTGTGGTTAATTGCCTTTCTAATACATATCTGATTTCTTTTTTCATTTTCTTTTCCTCCTCTTTAGGAATTTTTTTGCTTCTTTCAACCTATATTAATTATATCACCCTTTAAAAAATAATGCAATAGTTTTTTAAAACTTTTTTTGCTTTTTCAAATCTTTTTTACCTAAATACTTATAATTTTGAAACTTCAATATTTTACCCCTCTCCCTTATTAGCTTTATACCATTAAAATAGGGGCACGAACTACTTCTGCATACCTCTTTATTGTTAAATACACAGGGGTCAATTTTTAAGCATCTTAAGGCTTCCATCTTATATCCCCCTAAATTCATATTTGCTTATTAGGAGCGCCAGGTTAGCCCCTGTTAAAATTTAATTTCTAGCGAATGGTTATATATATCCTCAATAGATTTCATTCGCCCGGGGCGCTCCTGGCGCTTCTCATGCTACTTGATTCTAAACTCTCGGTCTAGCAAGTAGTCTATCTTTTGTTTTTTACGCTTTTGAATTATCTTTACTTTTCCTTCTACCCTTTCCATATAACCAATTAGATTACACTTGCTACAATCAAAGTTAGTGGATATAAATACCGAACGATGGAAGCTCTTACATAAATTGCAATAATCTGTTCGTAACTCTTTCTCGTTTATGGTGCAATATAATTCTACCACAAAAGCCGGATATTTTGTTTCTTCATCTTTTTTGTATTTAGTTTTAATTATCTTGTAAGTAGTTTCTCCGATTTCTTCAAGCTTTCCAACTACATTTTCAGCTATCCACCTGCAAGCTCTTAAATATGCCTTTTTTGATTCTTTTGCCCAGAATAGTTCCTCGTGGAATTTTTGGACTATTTTCATTGGTAGCCCCCTAACTCTCTCGGCCTAATAGCCATATCTGTCGGGCGGCCTTACCAAAATTTAAAGCCTCTTCGTGGGTGTCCTTATATATGTCAACTCTGTCACCAACTATGCTAGCCCTTCTGTCTTGCACTTCGAAAATGGTGTCAAAACCTTCAATTATTACCTTTGTTCCCATAGGGATATTATGGTCCATAGCTATTGTTTTTCCAGATTGTGGAAACTTACCGCTTGCGGTTATTCCATCGTTATAAGGATATGTGCAGGAAGCACAATTACAATATGCTGTTATTTCAGCTTGAAAGCTGGGGAAATTCTCTAAACCTAATTCTTCGATGTCTCCTATTATCTCTGTTCCTATTTTTATTACTTCTCTATTTATTTCTACATTAGAGGGGTTGTCTAATATAGTGCTTTTAATGTCTTCTGTTTGCCTAATCTGAATTAAAGTAAAAATTAATAGAATAGATAGACTATAAACTAATATTGTGAATCTTATATCTCGTAATATGCTACGCACCTTCCAGCCCCCTCTCTATTGCCCTTTTAGCTAACACATCGGCACGTTCATTATACTTGTTCCCAGAGTGCCCTTTTACTTTTATCAAATTAATGCGTTTATGCTTCTTTAAAAGCTTACTTAGAGTTTCCCATAAATCTCTATTCTTTACATCTTGTTTGCTTGTTGTTTTCCATCCATTAAACTCCCATTTACGAATCCATTTTTGCTTAACCGCATTAACTACATAAGCTGAATCAGAATAAACATCTATTCGTTTGTAGTCTAGCATTAAAGCAACTTTTAAAGCGCTGATTACTGCCTTTAACTCCATACGATTATTAGTAGTTTCTTCTTCATAACCCGAAACTTCTTCTTTTCCCTCGGGTAATAATATTATTGCTCCCCAGCCTCCGGGGCCAGGATTATTGCTACAAGCGCCATCAGTATAAATTCTTATTTTAGTCTTTGTCAAAATTATTCCCCCTTTCTTTCTTCAAGAGGAATATTTTTTATAAATACTGCATATAATACTATTAAAGATTTTGCAATACCTTCCCACAAGGTATAAGCATATATGGTATAAAGCCATTCATGAGTTTCTGTGTGCTTTAAAGAAAAAGCCCAGGAATTATCCCCTGCATTTTGGATGTAGCCAATTTGTGCAGGGTATTTTTTTATAACTTTTTTATATAGTCTTTCTAAAACATCTAAAGTTAAATTCTCGGGTGTATCTGCAAATTTTTCAAGCCATTTTGTCTTGGTTAAAATTTGCTTTATTCTGTCTACATTTTCTTCTTTTCTACAATCTAGTATTAGAGCTTTCTTTATAATTTTGCCGCCCTTTTTAACCAATATTATTTCCTCCTTTTCTTCTTTTTCTTCAGGTTCTGCTCTACCCTATATAAAACACAACTCTTACATTCTTTCTCTAACAAACATAGTTCGCCATTAAAGCAATATTTTTTAATCTGATTACATTGGGCTTCTAGCAAGCTTGTCCACCTCCTTTAATAAAATAAGGCAAAGGCCAAACCAATAAAATTATTTTAATTTCTCTTTGGTTTGGCCTTTGCCGCTTATATTACCTAAACATCCCAGTCATCGTCCTCGTCATCGTCGTCCTCATCAGGCTCTTCGTCTTTTTTCTTCTTACCTTTGCCTTTCTTTGCGGCCGGCTTCTTCTTTTTACCTTTTGCCTTAGCTTTCTTCTTAGGTTTTTCTTCTTCCTCTTCCTCGTCCTCTTCGTCCCCTTCGTCTTCCTCATCTTCTTCATCAGGCTCTGGCTCTACATCTTTTTTTGCTTTCTTCCCTTTACCTTTTTTAGGCTTCGGTTTTTCTTCCTTTTCTTCTTCATCTTCGAAAGGCTCTACGCCCTCTTTTAAAAGCGCTTCTACTTTCCTTGCAGTAACATAAGGCGGAATAGCTTTAATTACCTTCGCTAATCCTTCAGCACCACCAGCTAGACTTACCGCAACCAGAGGAAACCTCCGTGCGATGTCTTGAATAGCGCTATCGTTACCCTTTTCAATTTCTACCAATGCCTCTACCAAAGTCCAATTTTTTGCCATTTCATTCCACTCCTTCTCTTTTTTTATTTTTTATATATTCTGCTTACTTGCATTTATTTCTGCAAAATAAGCACCAACCTCGTCTTTCAGCTTCTTTCTTTGTGCCCACATTATAATTGCATCTGTCGTTTTTACCTTTCTTCATAAAATATTCCTCCTCTCTAGGGTTTTTAAAATTCAGGCGCTGGGCACCTTTGATAACGCCTGATAATTCTGATTCCCGAACCCCTCGGTGCCAGGGCTCACGGCTAGGTGAGATTTTTGGCCTATCATCATCAGGGCAGGGAGGCCATCCCTCTGCCAACTGCCCGAAGGCAGTTTCGACTTTTACTTTTTATCAAAAACATTTTTATAAAAAGTCTCTAAATCTTTATCGTTCCATTCAGCAACATCCTCATACATGAAAGCTCCATTTAGAACAAAATAATCAATTTTTACTTCCAGCTTATCTCTTTCGTCCCTCGTCAGTGTTTTTAAAAATTTCTTAACTTTCTTATTAAACATCTTACATTTCTTCCATTTCTAAAATTTCCCTAAACTGCCTGAACTTTTTAAAAAACTTCTCTCTTGCTTCTTCTTCATTATTCGCCTCTATGCAAACTGTTTGTGTTCTGCCCTTTGTATCTCCCTGAACCGTTATTTCATAAAATTTCATTTTTACCGCTCCCTTTTCTTTAGGATTTTTCTATCTAATTACATTATATACTGTTATCTTTTACTTTGCAACCTTTTTTTTTAATATTTTTTCTATTTTTTACAAATATTATTCGTCAGGCCCCGAATCTAAATAAAGTATTGCTTCATTTAAAGCATCACGAAGGTCTACAAGACGCTCCCTGTCTACGAAAATTGCCCCTTTAAGAAATACCGAAATAGGCCTTTGTTTTTCTTCAATTATTACCTGTTGGCCTAGAGCTATCTCATTTCTGTCAGTCAAACTTATTACTACATTTCTTTTTTCTTGAATTTGGGCTTTAGAAAGCTCTGTGAATCTCTTATCTTTTCCAATCATTATTCTTCCTCCCCCTCTTCCTCTATTTCAGCTTTAAACATCATGTTTAATATTTCGCCAGATAAATTATTAAGATTATTACTTTCTACATAATCGAGTGTAGAATTAAACTTGGCAATACATTCCCCGTCACCCGAGAAATTAATAGATTTTACCATAAACATTCCAAGCTTTCTAACTTCTCCATTCACCTTTGCCGCTATAGTATATTCTCATTTAATAACTGCAAGAGCTTCACACAATTAGTTAGTTCTCCATAATCAAACTTTAAGCCAAAATCTACACTGCCATTAGCTTTTATATTGTGTCCATTATATCTTGCAATCCCCTTTACCTTTACTTCCACTCTCCCACTCCCTCTCTTTTTCTTCCCAAAATTCTCCCCTATTTCCTGAAGCTATTTTCTTTTTACCTCTTACCCTTGTTTCCAAAATATCTTCTATAACTTTATTCGCTTCTTCTTTAAGCCCAGTCTGTATATACCTAGCAATACTTACTATATCAGAAGGTCTTATTAAAAAATATAACTCGTCTGTTTGTAAAAATTCAATTATAAATAGAGGCCTTTTATGTGTTACATCGGCATTATACTCTAGTGTCTCTAAATCTTCCTTCTTAATACTAATACTCCTAGCGTCTGTGCTTTTCAGTTGCGCTATAATATAATCGTTCTGCCCGTCCTCCTTTTCTA
>PWLF01000291.1 GCA_003559475.1 Bacteroidales bacterium | reverse complement strand
TCTTTTAAGATATAACTTGGGCAATTAACCCACATTGAATAAGTCGGTTTACTATTGTCGCCATTTGGAGAACATTTAATACTATTTGTCATTGCAATGTAGTCATATGCAATTTTCATTTCAGCAATTGAAGGATATGGCTTTTCAATACGCTTCTTTAATATAGCAATTTCTCTAAGGATGAAGGTCGCATATGAAAAAATTCTATGCCAAAGCAAACTACCTATATAATCTTGCTTTGGATTTGCAAAAGTTCTTATTTTACCACGAGATATTTCGTCAATCGCATATTGCGCAAGATTTGATGCGGCATCTTTATCACCATAACCATTCATATTTATTCCTAAGAATAAAATTCTCGCATCTTCATATTTTTCGCCGATATAAGGCAGATAGATTGTCCAATCAGAGTTTTTTTTGTGTTTTTCGGCTAATTCTTTCCAACATAAAGAACAGAATATACAATTATCTATCAAAGATATTTCATTAATTCCGAGTTCTTCGTAAACTTTTTCGAGCTTTTGTTTCATTTATTTTCAGATTTAGTCCTTAATTACCCTTATATGTCATCGTTGTGTCTATCACGGTGCGATTTTAGCCTTGCACCCAACTTGTTTATAAATATGACAATTTCATACTATACCTACAAATAATTGCTGAATATGTATGAGAAACATCATATTTTATTTTTAAAGTTAATTGATTTTTTCTACAAATATATATTATTTTTTACAAATCATCAAAAGGACTTTTTATCTGTTGAATATTTTTTGTAGATACATGAGTATATATTTCAGTTGTTCTTGAACTTTTATGTCCTAATAATTCCTGAATATACCTCAAATCAGTGCCTCCCTCTAATAAATGTGTTGCATAAGAATGCCGTAACCAATGTAATGTTGCCGGTTTCTTAACATTGCCTCTTGATAGAGCCTGCTTCAATACACTTTGTAAACTTTGTTCTGAATATCGCTCCCCCACTCTCTGCCCCTCAAATAACCAAACTTTCGGCTTGTACATCTTATAATAATCACGTAGCATTTCTATTATTTTATCTGATATCGGAGCTATACGGTCTTTTCGCCCTTTTGCATTCTTTATTATTAGAACGTTTCTGTTGCTGTCTATGTCTTTTGGCTTTAAATTTAATAACTCGCTTCGTCGAAGTCCACAAGCATATATCAACGATAGCATTGATTTGTGCTTAATATTTTTTGGTGCTTCTAAAATTGCTTTAACTTCCTTTTTGCTCAGCACATTCGGCAACTTATACTCCTTGCGTGGTCGTTGTAGTTTTTCTAATTCTATTTTGCTTTTTTCTACCTCCCTGAAAAATAGCTTAACTGAATTTACCAATTGGTTTTGATATGAAAAACTAAGCTTTTTTTTAATAATATGCTCATTTACATATTCAACCATATCATCATTATTCAAGGTTTTTATATCCTTGTTTTTATGGAATATCAAAAATTGCTTTACCGCGTCTGTGTATGTATTTATTGTACTTTCACTATAACGCTTGTGCTTCATCCATTTCCGAAAACTGCATAGTTTTTCAGCTATGTGTTCCGGAATTTCTTTTTTATCTGCTTTGCTGTTTTGAAAATTGTTGGTTTTGTTCTTGGTTAACATTTGTCCGGGTTTTTATATTATACAAAAAAAGCTGTCGCAAACAAATTTTGCGACAGCTTTTATAGAAATTCACTTATTTATTAGTTGATTTCATATTTAGATGCAGCTTTTTCTTTAACGGCTGCTTGTGCTGCTGCTAATCTTGCTATCGGCACTCTGTAAGGAGAACAGCTCACATAATCCATATTTACTCTGTGGCAGAACTCTACAGAAGAGGGTTCGCCGCCATGCTCTCCGCAAATACCAATTTTCAAATCTTCACGTGCTTTTCTGCCGTCAATGGTTGCTTTCTCTACAAGTTGTCCAACGCCTTGTTGGTCAAGCACTTGGAACGGGTCGTTCTTTAAGATACCTTTTTCAATGTATATCGGCAAAAAAGCACCTGCATCATCTCTCGAGTATCCGAAAGTCATCTGAGTAAGGTCGTTGGTCCCGAAAGAGAAAAACTCGGCATGCTCTGCAATTTTATCAGCTAATAGCGCAGCACGAGGTATCTCTATCATTGTTCCAACAAGATATTCTACCTTATCGTTATTCTCTTCAAAAACTTTTTCAGCAGTTGATCTTACAATCTCTTCCTGCATCTTCATTTCTTCAGGAGTTCCCGTAAGAGGAATCATTATTTCAGGAATAGCTTTAATGTTTTTCTTTTTCAGATTAAGAGCTGCTTCAATAATAGCTCTTGTTTGCATTTCTGAAATTTCGGGATAAGTATTACCAAGTCGGCAACCTCTATGTCCAAGCATTGGATTCATCTCATGGAGGCTATCAACTTTTGCTTTAACTTCTTCCGGAGAAACACCAAGTTCTTTTGCCATTTCTTTTTGATTTTTCTCTTCATGCGGTAAGAACTCGTGCAATGGAGGATCCAGTAACCTTACAGTTACAGGCAGGTCTTGCATTGCTTCGAATATTCCTTCAAAGTCTTCTCTTTGTATAGGCAAAAGCTTATCCAATGCTTTTCTTCTTCCTTCTTCGTCGTTTGCAAGTATCATTTCACGCATTGCAATGATTCTGTTTCCTTCGAAAAACATGTGTTCAGTACGGCAAAGTCCGATACCTTTTGCACCAAATTCTCTAGCTATTTTTGATTCGCGTGGTGTGTCGGCATTTGTTCTAACGTACATTCTGGTGTGTTTTTCTGCCAGCTCCATAAGTTCGGCAAAGTCGCCACTCATTTCGGGGTCTTTTGTTTTGATTTTTCCTTCATAAACATCACCTGTGGTGCCATTAAGAGAAATAAATTCACCTTCTTTGTATTCTTTTCCGTTAATAGTCATTGTTCTATTTCTATAGTTGGCTACAACTGCTCCCGCACCTGAAACACAGCATTTTCCCATTCCTCTGGCAACAACTGCTGCGTGAGATGTCATACCGCCTCTTGATGTCAGGATTCCTTCAGCAGCATCCATTCCGCTAAGGTCTTCCGGTGAGGTTTCAACTCTGACTAATATTACTTTTTTCCCTTCAGCTACGGCTTTTTCTGCATCATCGGCAAAAAATACGATTTGACCTGTTGCAGCACCCGGAGAAGCAGGAAGTCCGTTAGCAATAACTTCAGCTGTTTTCAGTTCATCCATATCAAACACAGGGTGTAAAAGCTCATCTAATTTGTTCGGCTCCATTCTTTGCAATGCTTCTTCTTCGCTTATTAAACCTTCTTTGTAAAGGTCAATTCCGATTTTTACCATTGCAGCGCCGGTACGTTTTCCATTACGTGTTTGCAAGATCCACAATTTGCCTTCCTGAATTGTAAATTCAAGGTCTTGCATATCTTTATAGTGAGTATCAAGATTTTTCTGTATATCAAAAAGTTGTTTATAAATCTCAGGCATAACCTCTTCTAATGAAGGGTATTCATTCTTTCTTTGGTCTTCAGAAACTTTTGCCAATTTAGCCCATCTAAGAGATCCTTCTTTTGTAATTTGGCGTGGAGTACGAGTTCCTGCAACAACATCTTCACCCTGAGCATTGATAAGATATTCACCGTTAAAAATATTTTCTCCTGTAGCAGCATCACGGGTAAAAGCAACACCTGTTCCGGATGTATCGCCCATGTTTCCATATACCATAGCTTGTACGTTAATAGCAGTTCCCCATTCATCAGGAATGTTATGCATTTTACGATAATATCTCGCGCGAGGGTTATTCCAACTGTCGAAAACAGACATTACAGAACCCCATAATTGCTCCCATGGGTCCTCAGGAAAGTCTTTTCCTGTTTTATCTTTCACAGCTTTTTTAAATCTGTTTACAAGTTCTTTAAGGTCTTCAACAGATAGGTCCTGGTCTGTTTTAGCATTTTTTTCTTCTTTCAGATGTTCCATTATTTCATCAAAAGGGTTTTCATCTTCTTTTGAATCGGGTTTCATTCCCATAACGACATCACCGTACATATGGATAAATCTTCTGTATGAATCCCAAACGAACCACTCGTTATTGGTTTTTTTAATAAGTCCTTGCAGTGTTTGTTCGTTTAAACCAAGATTAAGAACAGTGTCCATCATACCCGGCATAGAAGCTCTTGCTCCTGATCTTACTGACATTAAAAGAGGGTTGTCTTTGTCGCCGAATTTAGCTTCCATCACATCTTCTACCTTTCTCATGTTGTCTTCTACTTCTTTTGTGATATCTTTAACGGCATGCTCTTTTCCATATTGATTATACATTGTACATACTTCTGTAGTAATTGTAAATCCCGGAGGTACAGGCACGCCGATATTAATCATCTCAGCAAGGTTTGCTCCTTTACCGCCTAACAGGTTACGCATCTTCGAATCTCCATCGGCTTTCTTTCCACCGAAAAAATAAACTTTCTTATTTTCTTCCATATTATTTATATAGTTTATAATTAAAATTATGTTATTGTATTTTTGTAAAAACTTTAAAAAACTCTCCTGTAAAAAGATTACAAAAGTACAATTTTTAAAATAAATATCATAGTAAAAATTGCCAATAGCAGTAAAAAATCTTATTTTGATGTGCCGGGCTATTTAACTTATATTTCTAAGTTAATTATCAAATACATTTACACTGATTAAATATAAATTTTCGTTCTATTAAGTAATATAAAAACCTTATTACCTTATTTCCCATTTTACGGTTTTTTGATAAAATTTGGAGATATCAAAAAAAATTAAGCCACGAATTCACGAATAAAAATCAGAAAGTTTATAAAAAAAGTTCACGCAAAGGTCGCGAAATGATTAAATGCGAAAGTTCGCAAAGGGTTTAGTTTTTTAATTATAGTAGGGATTATAGTTATTTTTTTTTGCGACCTTACCGTATGTTTTGTTTTGCGGGCTTTGCGTGGACTATGAGTTGAAAGTTTTTAAAGTAGAAAGTAAAAAGTAAGATTAATTACTTAAATGTTCTTAATTTTTCTTAATCATTCCTTAATTTCTTAATGTTTTAAAAAAAAGGTTACCATTAAGGGATTA
>PWLF01000283.1 GCA_003559475.1 Bacteroidales bacterium | reverse complement strand
CTGGAAGAGATATATCATTATGGCGACAGCTTGCCTTTGTATCTTGATAAAAGGTCGCAAACATTAAAAATTATACAGCATTTGCGTGATGAGGCACATCGCTTTGGTCTGGCCCATCACAGAAAAAGAAGGGAAAAGGCAGGGATGATGTCGGAGTTGTCAAATATAAAAGGCATAGGCGAAAAGACTGTTGAGGTTTTGTTGAGAAAGTTCAAGTCGGTAAAAGGGATAAAGGAGGCAAAGCCGGGGGAGTTGAAAGAGGCAGTGGGAGAGGCTAAGGCAAAAATTATCGGGGATTTCTTTGGTAAATAGGGGGTTTTAGTTTAGCTAAGTTATTTTTATTCCACGCAAAAAACGCAAAAGAATTATAAAGTTGGAAACAGTTGATTGTTAGATACCAAACCATAATATTCTTAAAAAATACAAAGTTGATAATAATAAATATAAGAAACCCAAGTTATTATTTTTTAACCCATTTAATCAAATTATATAACATTTAGTATATAATAAAATATTAATTAACCTTAAACATCAAGAACTATGTATAAAGATTTCCGTTTTCAAAGAGACAATAAAATAATAGTAAAAGAAAAAGGCAAGTCAACCTTAATAAAAACTGACCAAATAACTCATATAACCTGCATAGGGTCCTTGTCCAAAGTTCACACAATCAATAACAAAAGTTATTCTATTACCAAATTATTAAAACAGTTTGATAGTGAACTTTCGAATTTTGGCTTCATGAGGGCAAATCATAACACCATTGTCAATATGATGCATGTAAATGAGATTTACGGTTTTCAAAAAAGAAAACTGTTACTTACAAATAATATTGAGATAAAAATTTCACGTAGAAAGATGTATTTATTCAGGGACTTTTTATAAAACGCATGTTATTTGAGTGATCTTATAAAATAAATGCCAGTTATTTTAATTTTTATCCCAGTTATTTTTATTTAGATACCATATATTAAATAACATTACCATCGCTTTTTTATTTAAAATTATTCAAATAATATTGCAAAATCTAAATCAATGGTGCATCAGATATTTAGCAAGGTGATAAGGGTAACGCCACCATAAATGCAACCCGTAAACAAATAAAAATTTAATGTTATGAAAATAAAAATGTTAACAAAAAGAATTCCGTTTTCTCAAGTTGCCGCTGTGGGTGCTTGTTGTTGCAGCAGTTGTTGTTGCTGTTGTTGTAATTCAAATAGTGGAGGTGGAGAAACAGGTATAAGTGTCCGAATCTAAACCAAATTAAAATCAAAGAACATAGCAGCTCATCTTAGCAATATTAATTCATTTTGAGCTGCTATGTTAAAAAATTAATTAAATAACATAAAAATTTAAATAATGTTTAAAAACTTAGACATTTTTTATGATACGGATAACAACTGTTATCAAGTACGAACAAAATCGTTGACATATTCTATTGAGTTTGATAGTATTGAAAAACAAAAAATTTTTGAAGTTCTTGTTGAGGAATCAAAAAGAGAACACATAACAATTTTAAAGATATACAATAAACTTAAAAAGAAATATGATGAAGCTAAAATATTAGATGTATTATCTAATTTAAATGATTATAACTTGCTGCCATCTGAAGATATAGCTATATTTAATGGGAAAATCAAAGAAAAAGAAAATGTATATTTTAATTCTGATGAAGGTAGCATAAAGAAATTGACTGATTTATCAATATTAATATTTGGTAATACCGGGTTTTCTAAGAAATTCATTGATAAATACTCTAAAGATGTATTTAAAAAATTAGAAAATTTTAGTTATTCAAAATTAGAAAAAATTGATGATGATTCATTAAAAGAATTATTCGAAAAACATGATTTTTTTGTTGTTGATTCGGTAGAATGGAATCCTTACTATACAGAAATAATCAATAAAAAAGCACTGGAAAGTAATAAGCCATGGTTATTTGTAGGAGGTTTTGAGGAACACTTTTTGAAAATAGGGCCTGTTTTTTATGGAAAGGAAACAGGCTGTTATAATTGTCTTATTAAAAGAATAAAGAGCAACAATGATTATATTAACTATTTAAATAGTTATGAAAAATATTTAAAAAGTAACAAACAAAGTTCAAAGCCTGATGATTTTATATACTTGGATGTATTTTTTGATATTGTCGCAAACATTAGTTTTTTGGAAATATCAAAATTTTTTGAATTATGGTCTGTTCCTACTTTATGGAAACACTTTATAACCATAAATGCTGTTAATTATGAAATGGAAAGACATGCTTTATTAAAAGTGCCATTTTGTTATATCTGTAAGCCTGATTTGGAATATAATCCTTCTGCTTGGCTCGAATCAGTTACCTTAAAATAAATATTAAAAAAAAGGATTAAATTTTGCTTTTATATGTATAATAACAACGTAAGTTTTTTTATTAACGGGCTGAAAATTATTTCCGATGAGGTAGGAATCTTAAAACATACAATAAGATTACCCAGGATGAGCAATGACCCTAAATTAGTTAATTATGGTGTTTGGCAATGTGATACCCATCTGCTTGGTGGAATGCCTTCAGAAGGAAGAAGTGGTTCTTGTGGCATTGATTCTTTTTCGGCTATGTTAGGTACGATAGGAGAAACCTTAGAACGCTATGCCCCCGTTTTTTATAATGCCAAAAAAGGTGTTAAATCCAGTTTTAGTAATTTAAATAAGAATACTATTCCTCTTAATGAATATGCTCTGTTTCATGATGAACAATACAAATATTTTAAGAAAAAGAATTGGCCTGTTGTTAAATTTACTGAAAATACAGAGCTTACTTGGTTTGAATGTACCGATCTTATAAACGGTAAAAGCACTTGGATTCCCGGACAATTTATATATATGCCATTTAAGGAAGATGAGTTTTTTGTAACATCTTCCAATTCAACAGGATTAGCATCTCATTCTAACTATCATAAAGCCATTATCAATGCACTTTATGAATGTATTGAGCGAGACAGCTTTGTTATTACTTGGATGAACAAAATAGCTGAAAAAAAAATAGCTGTTACAAGTGAAATAAAAAGATATTTAAATAGCATTTTTCCGAAACACTACCAATGGCATTTATTTGATATTACTTATGATTTAGGCATACCATCCGTTTTTGGTATTTTAATAGCCGAAGAAGAATTTGGGCAATTTATTGTTGTTGGTTCAGCTTCAAGGGGAACAATTGGAGAGGCTGCCAGGAAGGTCATTCAGGAAATTGGTCAAGGAATTCCTTATATGAGATGGATACTGGGAGAATATAAATATTGGACACCTCCAAAAGACTTTAATGAATTAATGACTTTTAGTGAACATTCCGTTTTTTATAACAAACAAAAACAATATTGGCATATATTTGACAAATGGATAAATATGGAAGAAAATCATTTTATAGATTTCTATGAGCCTGCTACAAAAAATAATAAAGAAGAAATTAAACATATACTCAAATCCATAAAATCAAAAGGATATAATGTTTTGCTTAAAGATTTAAGCACTCCGGATATTCGGCAATTAGGGTGTTATAGCATAAAAATCATTATACCTCAATTAATTCAAATGGCAGGAGGATACCCATTTTATTTCAATGGTGGGAAAAGATTATATAATGTGCCCGAATTTATTGGTTTAGAAAGACCGGAATACTCAAAACTTAATAAATTCCCGCATCCATTTCCGTAAAATATTAAGAAAATGATAACAGAAAATTTGTTAGTAAAAAATGTTAAGAAAAAATATAAAAAATGGATATAGAACATTTGAGAAAAAAATACCAAAAAAAGGACAATTCTATTTATAATGGAAAAAAAATACAAGATTTGCTTTCAATTTTGTATCATGAAAATACAAAATTTGATAAATTCACACTAAGAGAGCAAGGCGAAGAGTTGGGATTATTCAGAAGTCAATACATAACCGAACGCTCTATACAACCATTTAAGATTTATAACGGGAATAAAAAAATCTCATTAAACACATTTTTAAATAATTCAAATAATAATGATAGTTTTTTAAAAATTATAAATAACCGAAGGAGCTTAAGAGATTATGACCCAAATTATAAAATATCTCTTAATGAACTTTTCTATTTATTTTACCACTCATATGGGATTACCAAAAAGTCGAAAATTCCTGATACAGACTATATACTAGGTTTAAGGAATGTCCCCTCAGCCGGAGCATTGTATCCTTTGGAAATTTATTCAAGCTTGTTTAATAGCCAAATCACGAAAGGACTTTACCATTATCAAGACAAAGATAATTGTCTGGAATTAATAAAAGAAGGAGATCATGTTGAGGAATTAAGAAAAATTATTAATGCTGAACCGTATGTTAATATAAAAAATGCATCAGGAATAATATTTATTACAGGGCTTATTGAAAGAAACAGCATAAAATATGGTGAACGAGGTTATAGATTTATGTTGCAAGAAGTCGGATATGCCAGCTTGTTAATAAGCTACTTACTTGAATATTTAAGTTTAGGTTCATGCATAGTAGGAAGCTGTATTGACGACAAAGTAAATGAATATTTGGAAATTGACGGAGTTTTTGAAACTATTCATGCAATTATTGTTTTTGGCAAAAAAAAGGAAGAATGAATTTGATATCAGCAAAAAATATTGGATTAACAATTCAAGAAAAAATCATATTGGAAGATATATCATTTGATGTTTACAAAGGAGATGTAATTTCCATTCTTGGTCCAAATGGATCAGGTAAATCTACTCTGATAAGTATAATTATGAACGATATATCTCCCGGTAATGGAGAAATATTCTATAATCCTAACCGAAAAGAAGTTTTTAAATCAATAGGGGTTGTCTATGATAACCAAATAGTTTTCCCGTATTTAAAAGTAAGCGAATATATTGATTATTTTATTTCTATTTATAATAAGAGTTTTGAAGAAGTCGAACCATTTTTAGCTTTATTGGATATAAACAAAATTTTAAATACTCAAATTCTAAAACTTTCCCAAGGAGAAAAAATGAAAATAGCTATATTTTTAGCTATCTTTCATAATCCGAAACTGCTAGTAATGGATGAGCCATTTTCCGGTATAGATCCAACAATAATTAATAAAATTACTGCTTTAATTAAAAAAAAATCTGAAACAATTATTATGACATCTCAAAATTGGGATTTGGCAGCTAATATTTCTGACAAAATCATCTTTTTAAAAGAAGGTAAAATGATAAATAAAGTATTTTCTCCTAAAGAATATAAACAAATATTACCTGCCGGGGAAAAAATAATTATATCTAATAATGAAAAAAATGCAAATATGCTCAACTGCTTTGATTCTTACTATATTGATGATAATGAGATAGCTGTTTTTTTAACCAATAATAAAGTTTTGGAACAAATTCAAAGTTATACAAACAACTTTTCTGTTTTAGAAACAGAACTTAAAGATTTATATCTATATTTAACCAAATCATAAGTTATGATAAACACAATATATAAAACCATAATAATTCAATTAATAACTTTTATAAGAATTAAGCAAGTTGTTTTTTGGTTATTTGTTTTTCCTTTGACTTTATTTGTCATTTTCAAAACAATTTTCGGTGGTATTAACTCAATAAACGATAAAGAATATACAATTTTATTATTAACCGGCATTATAGCGATGACAGTTGCCAGCGATTCGCTTTTTTCTATAGGACCTGTTATAAAACGTCATTATTTGAACGGAACGCTAAAAATACTAAAACTAATGCCATTAAAACTTACACATTATTTTATTGGAATAATTTTAAGCAGATTCATAATATCATTACTATTGTTGATTTCTTTAAATATAGCTTCTTATGTTCTATTTTCAGCTAGTTTAGATGTTAAAAACATGATTAACGTATCTGTTGGGATATTAGCAGGACTGTGGATATTCTCCTTTATAGGATTATGTTTGACTTTTTCAGACATAAAAATAGGAGAAGCTGAAAAAGGATTAACCAATTTAGTATTTTTTTTAATTTTATTTACAAGTAATGCATTATATCCTGTAAATATATTAAATGAATCAATAGCAAATATAGCTGATTATTTACCCATGAACCCAGTTTTATCTGTTTTGAGACATGATAATCCAATTTTATTCTTTCAATTATTTTTCTGGGGAATTGCTCCTGTGATTGTTTTTTACTTTTTATATAAAAAACTAAAATTTACCAGATAATGTTTGCAACAGCAGTTAGTATTATTATTTTATTAATAGCTTTTCATATATTTCATGAATTAGGACATTTATTGTTTGCTATTATACTAAAACTAAGAATTAAAAAGATCGGATTTGCTTTAAACCCTTTACCTCACACTTATATTTATGTATATCATAATCATACTAATTCTTCTTTAAAAAGGTTTCTTTATCAGATATCAGGTTTTATTATTTTTTTAACACTTTTAAAAATTTTTATCATATATAATTTATTATTTTCTAATACAGGTGAAGTTAGCAATACATTTATTATAGCATTTTTTATACAATTTTTGATTGAAACAAATCCAAAATACTCTGATTTTGTAATTATGCAACTTGAAGATAAAATAAAGTATTTAATAAAAGATAACCATTACAATATTAACTATGCCGATGCGTATAAAAAAGCATACAAAGAATATTTATTCAGTAAAAAATGGTATATACATTTTACTATATGGATATTATCAATTTTATTAACCTATAAATACATTTTACTATGAAGATTAAAACATTATTTATTTTTAGTTTATTGGTTTTAGGTTTTTGTTGTTCACAAAACCATAAGACCGGAGTTGAATATCATAAACAAATTGATTCTTTAAAAGTTAATTCGGAAGATGATTTAAAAAATATTCAAAGCAAAATATACGATGCTTTTGTTAGCAGTATAACTGCCGAAAATTTAAAAGATATTAATAACGTATGCAAGCAATTAGAAGATGCTTACTCAAAAAATCAGAACAATCTCCTTCTATATTGGAAAGGTTATTTGTATTACTACAAATCAATCTTTTATATTCAAAATAACGAAAAAAGCAAATCGGAAAAAGCGATAACAAAAGGGATTAATATTTTAAAAGAAATTGAATATAAAAACTCTGAAGATTTAGCTTTATTGGCTTTACTTCAAAGTTTTTCACAACAATTTAATTCCGGTTTCAAAGCCGCCAAGGTCTCATCAAAGATTAAGCAAAATGTTGACCTTGCATTAGCATTAGATCCTGACAATTTAAGAGCTCATTTTGTTTATGCAAGTAATGATTTCTATACTCCTGAAAAGTATGGTGGTGGCAAGGAAGCAGAGAAATATCTTTTAAATGCAATATCACTTTCGGAACAAAAAATAAGCAATCCCTATTTGCCTTCATGGGGAAAAGAAGAAGCTTATGCAATGCTGATACAATTATATATAAATGATGAAAATTTTGAATCAGCAAAAAAATATTTTAATCAAGGTATGGAAAAATATCCTAATAGCTATTCAATAAGCAGATATGCCACAAAATTGATAGATAAATAAATAACAAATTCATCTTTACGATGGCGAGTAATAGGTGTTTGCCAATTAATAGGCTCTCGGCAATTAGTAGTCGGGAGTTAGCAGAATTTTATATATTTTATACAAATGAGAGCAACAATACTATTTATAGTTAGCATTGCCCCGATAATTTGTTTTGCACAAAAACAAACGCTGAGAGGAAAAGTAGTTGATAGCGACAATACCCCCCTTTTTGCTGTCAATGTACATCTGCAAGATATGCTAGAAACCACTACAACAAATATCAATGGTATTTTTACCTTATCATTAGATGAAGTTTTTTCTGAAGACACTTTGGTTATATCTTTTATTGGATATGAAGAAAAGAAAATCAAATTAAGCGAGGTTGAGTTGGATAAATTTCTTGATATTACTTTAAATGAGAAAGTTACTTTCTTAGATGAAACCGTTATTGAAGGGAAAAATCCTATTACCGAAAGTTTTTCGGTTACGAAATTAAACAAAATGGATATATATATGAATCCTGTTTCCGCAGGCGATCCATTAAAAGCAATTACTTTTATGCCGTCATCAACCGATACTGATGAAAATGCAAACCCTTCTCTAAGAGGAAGCTCTGCTAATAGATCTATTGTTACACTAAATGGCGTACCGGTTATTAACCCTGTTAGAAATAGACAAATTAGCGGAATTGGCAATTTTAGCCTGTTTAATACAGATATTATTGATAAACAATATGTATATGCAAGTAATCCACCATTAACATACGGAAACTCTACCGGCGGATTGGTTGAAATTGAAACAATAAATGAGCTGAAATCAAATCAAATCCAAGTATCCTCAAGCCTTTCCAATTCCGGCTTTTTAATGTCTAAAAAAATAAGCAAAACAGCATTTTTTCAAGCTTATGGAAATTACCAATTTGATAAACTATTCTTAAATCTCAATAAAAATAGTTTTGAAAGACTAAAAAACTTTAGCAATACCGATATCGGTTTAAATTTTAACAAGAAAATTAATAATAACCTTTCATTTAATTCATTTAGCTACTACATAGATGAATATTATGACATGGAAGTTGAAAACTTTTCATATACAGACGATTCATCAGCAGAAAATAAAAGAGGGTTTACAATCAATAATTTTGTTTACACTACAAAAAAAGGAATATTAAGCTACAATTTTGGTTATGACTTTGGCAATTCCGGCTATAAATATGGAGTCATTAATTCAAATAATAAAAACCGAAAACTATACAACTCAATTGATTACAAATGGTTTAAGCTCAACAACATAACTCTTCAATTCGGATCATCTCATAATTATTACAGATATAATTTAAAAGACACAATCCCTCTTTTTTATTTTGATTTTTCTCCTAATGCTATTTCATATCAAAAAGATACTGTTTTAAAAAATAACAACTTTGAAGGATATTCTTTTATAAAATGGGATATTAATAATATGTTTGTTTTTTCATCAGGCTTACGAACAAATATACCTGTTGACGATCAAAAACAATATTTTAGTTATCAGGCAGGATTGCGTTATTACATAAATAATTATCACTCAGTTTTAATAAGCAGCGGCAAATATCATAATTATACTATACCAAGGTTTAGCTTTTATGAAAACCATCTATTAGACAGCTACCAATTTGCAGCAGATTATTCTTATAAAAAAAATAATACACTTATAAGTTCTGCTATTTATTATAAAGTATCAGGAAAAGAACAAACAAATATACAGGATCAACTTTTTTTAATGAATGAAATTGATGAAATTAGAAATATGGGAGTTGAGTTATATTTTGAACAACTATTGTCGCAAAATTTAAAATTTAGCTTCTCTAATACATTTTTAAATCAAAAATTTATAATTAATAATGAAAAGCATACCGGGACTAAGTCTTTGAAATACTTTATTAAAACATCTTTGAATTATAATAATCCGAAATATTTTAATTTGGCACTAACATATAATACTCGTCCGGGATTGTATTATTCGGAAATTTCCAACTCTAAATATAATTGCGATTTTGATATATATATGCCTGTATATGATAATATTAACAATAAACAACATGGAAATTATAATAACATCAGCTTAAATATTAACCGGTTTTTAAAGTTAAATCGTTCGTCAATAATAGTTTTTGCTTCAATAAATAATTTGTTGAACAGCAAAAATGAAAGAACGCGAATATATAATCAAGAATATTCTTTTAAAAAGTATGAATACTATCAGAAAAGAACAATATATTTTGGTGTTGTCTGGAGACGTGACACATAATTTTTTTAACCAATAAAATAACCCTAATTATCAATTATGAACTTTTTTAAAGACTAGTACGTTATTTATAATATGATTATGATAAGATTTTTGATATTAGCGATACTATTAAACGTTGGGTTTCCCTTGAAATCCGGCAGTGGCTATGTCGTTGTTCATGCATTAAAAGAGCGATTGGTAAAAGATGTGCATGTTCTTGCTTCAGACAGTCTTCGTGGGCGAAAATTCCCCGATATCGGCAGGGAAAAAGCTGCTGATTATATCGCCGGGCAATTTGCTGAAGCCGGACTGAAAGGCATAAAACACGGAGATGAACCGTTTTTTCAAAAAATACCGGCAAAAAGGATTGATATGGGCGAGACAAAAATATATTCGGGTGGGGGAGTATATAATTCCGGAGCAAATTTTTCTTTTGCTGCAACTAAAGAGTTAGACGTAAGGCAAAGCATGCCTGTAAAGTTTGTCGGGTATTCCACTGATAATGAGATAGTCGGATATACCGGGAAAGACACCCTTGTATTTTTTCTTGCTTACGACATTATTGATGCGAGTATGCGACTGGAAAAGCTTACAGATGCCACAGGAGCTAAATATTTCGGATTTGCAATACATAATAATAAAAGGAGCCTCAGATCATCATATATCGCCGGAGAATCCTTAAGCCTTATTTTTCAAGAAAGAAGTTTGGCAAATTATTCTTATCCGGATGGTGTGTTTGGAATGGGCGTTGATAGTGAAGAGAAGTGGCTATATGATTATTTGCCTGCAACTGATAATGATATTGGAGTATTTTTGTTTGGGGATAGGCTTTTTAAGTCTTTTTTTGATGAAGAGCTTGAAGATGTGTCGGGTGAAGCATGGAGAAGTAAAAGGAAAAATGAATTGCCTCAGGTCAGCGATAAACAATTGGATTTTGAATCGTCTTTTAGATTGATAGAGATAATAAAAAAGGATGACAATGTAATTGGATATTTTGAAGGGACGGATTTGAGAGATGAAGTGGTTATTATATGTGGTCATTATGATCATTTGGGTAAAAGAGGCAACAATATTTATTACGGTGCTGATGATAATGCTTCGGGGACGGCAGCTGTTATGGAGCTTGCAAGGTTGTTCAGAGAAGCAAAAGATGATGGGATGGAATTTAGAAGGACTATCGTTTTTATAGCTTTTGGAGCAGAAGAGACGGGTTTGAACGGTTCTAAGTTTTATGTTTCTAATCCTGTTTTTCCGTTAGAAAACACCGTAGTTGTTATAAATATGGATATGATTGGGCGTTCAGACCCTCCTGAGATGGTGCCGGGATATGTTAATGTTAAGCCGATGTTGAGTTTGAGAAGACCTCTGCGAAGAACATTTAAAAGTATTGACAGGGAAATGGATAATATTGAAGTAAACACTATGGGTTTATCTTTTTCTGATATGAGGTTTTATTTCGGTTCTGATCATTATTCTTTTATTAAAGAAGGTGTGCCGGCAGTGATTGTCAATACCGGCATGCATGATGACTATCATAAACCTACTGATACGGCGGATAAGATTAATTACAGCAATATGACAAATATCGTAAAAATGGTTTTTGCAGTAGCAGCAAAAGTGGCAAACGAGCCGGAGAGGTATGGGTTGGGGCGCCGGTAGTAAGTAATTGCGCAAGCGTAAATTTGCAATTTATAAAATCAAAAAGCTATGAATTTATCAAAAGCTGTTGACAATATAATTTCGGAAACGCCTTTTCTTGAAGAAGCACTATCTGATGGGCTTATAAACACTTCATCGCTTGCTCGCAAAATTCATCCTGAGGTAGAAAAAAAACTTCAAAAAAAGGTCAATATCAATGCAATTATAATGGCAATAAGCCGGCGACCGTGCAAAAAGCATTTGCTTGAAAACAAAGATATTCGCCAATTTATAGACGACCTGGGCGATATAATTGTGAGATCCGACCTTATAGAATGCACTTTTGAAAACTCCGTCAATCTTTATGAATGTAATCGCCAATTAATGGCGGAGTTGTCTCATGAATCAAACAATTTTTTTTCAATTTCTCAAGGGGTTTATGAAACAACACTGGTAGTCAGTCGTAATCTTTCAAATAAAATAGAAAAAATATACTCAGGTGAGAAAAAAGTATTTGAGCAAGATATGTTATCTTCGATAACTATAAAACTACCTGAAAACAATACAAGAATTTACGGCATATATTATTTCTTATTAAAAAATCTTGCATGGGCAGGGATTAATATTTGCGAGGTAATATCAACAAGCAATGAGATAACTTTTGTAGTAAAAGAGAAAGATGTACACAGGGCTTTTTCGATTTTGATGAAGACGAAAAGGAGTTAGAGATAAGATGAAAGTTGTTTAATAATATGTTATTATAAGCTTTATAATGAAACAAGAGTGAAAAGTTTATAAAGTAAAAAGTAAAAAGAAATAATAATATACGGATTTTTATGTATATTGAAAAACACAATGTTTCTATAAGTATCTCTTTATCAGCAAATTATCTTCGCAAACTCTTTCTACTTTACAAACTTTGTTTTAACGCCCTTTTCGCTTGTTTTGCCGGAGTTTTCACCAAAGGCCGGTGGAGGTTTTAACTATCTTTGCTAGTAATTCTTGACTTATCACAGAGCGCGAGGACGCTGGTTTTTACCATAATGTCGCCGCTAGGCGGCTTTTTAGATGTTTGTGCATCCATTTTCTACCATAATACCGCCGCTGACGCGGCTTTTTGGTGTATCTGTTTTCTGCGATGCCATCGCTGTGGTTAATTTAATTTGCCTTAATTCATGTTTTTATGTTTCTAAGTATTATATCAGGATTCATTTTCATCTTAGAAAATGCAAACCATTTTTTGCCAAGGTCTTTTAGAGAAGCTCCGATATGATATACATCATTATCTATGATTAAGAAACGATCATGGCTTTTATCAAAAACAAAAATTTTTAAACCGTCATATTGTTCATTGAATTTTTTCATAGCGAGCAAAAGCTTATCTGATACATTTTTAGAATAAATAATTACAGAAACACCATCTTCTTTATCAGAAAAAATATTTAATATGTTTACATCTAAGTAGTTATCAAGTAAAATAATCTTATGTTTAGCTTTTTTTATAAGTTTTGAAACAAACAAAAAAGCATCAAACACCTTACCTTCAAAAAACACACCTTGTGAAGGGGGCAAATCTTTTGTTTCCATTGCTTCAAAAATTTTATTAAAATGACTATCATGGATTGATAATTTTTTATCTATACTTTTAAACTTCTCAAATACTTCAAAATTCTCAGATAAAAAACGACGCATTTCAACAAAAGCTCGCATAATTTTAATATTAACTTCAACAGCTTTTTTGCTTCTTAAAACTCCGGAAAGCATAGAAACACCTTGTTCAGTAAAAGCAAAAGGCAGATATTTTCTATGCTGACCCCTGCCTTTGTTTAAGGTAACAAACTGTGACCTTAAAACATCTTCTTCACTTAATTGAAACATAAAATCTTCAGGAAAACGTTCAATGTTCCTTTTAACAGCTTGATTTAATGCTTTAGTTTGAACTTCATATAATTCGGCAAGATCAAAATCTAACATTACCTTTTTTCCTCTTATATGATAGATTTTGTTTTGTATTAATTGTAAATCCATGTGAGTTGGGTTTTGTTAAGGTTTTTGAGTTTTGTAAATCGGGTTAAAGATAAAAAATGTTTTTTAAAGAGTGTTAAAGGAGGGAGAAATCTCGGTAAAATCCCGGTTATAGTAGCAAAACAGAGTAAAAAGTATTAAGTGAAAAGTAAAAAGAGCTACGTGTTGACATTGTGCATATTGCTGTCATTATGCGACTAGGAGGTGTAAGAGGGAAAAAGGGAAAAGTTTGTAAAGGAAAAAGTAAAAAATTATAAAAAAGAGAAATGTTTTATGGTAAGCGAAAGAGCTAATTTTTGCACAATAATTTCCGGTTTTGTTTTTAAAAACTCTTTTAACTTTTTTCTTGAAAAAAAAGTTAGAAAAAGTCAAGGCTGTAGCTCAGTTGGCAGTTTGCGTACGGCTGCCTGAACCAGGGCAGGGATTAATATTTGCGAGGTAATATCAACAAGCAATGAGATAACTTTTGTAGTAAAAGAGAAAGATGTACACAGGGCTTTTTCGATTTTGATGAAGACGAAACGGAGTTAGGGATAAGTTGAAAGTTGTTTAATAATATGCTTTATTATTAAAAAAAATGTAAAAAAATCACTTTTTTTTGAAAAATATTCAAAATATTTATAATTTTGTATTATATTTGTAAGTCGTAAATTTTATTTAAACTCAAAAAAATAATATGTTATGAAAAAAACAATTGGTATAATTGCAGTATTTATGATTGCAATTTTTAATTTATCGGCACAAAATGGTTTCAATGTTGAACATAATGTAGTAGCATCAGGTGGAGGTTTTTTTACAGGACCAAACGGCACTTCTATTAGTTATACTATTGGAGAACCTGTAATTCAAACACTTCAAGGAGCTAATCATGATCTTACACAAGGGTTTCAACAGCCGGAAGATATTGAAACGTATGTTAGTGAAATACCGGGAGTAGATTATGGTATTAGTGTATTTCCAAATCCGGTAAGAGATCTGTTAACTATAAATGTTGAAAAAGAAATGCCGGAGAAGGCATCTTTTGGTATTTATGATATGACCGGAAGTCTAATTATTAGTGATAAGATTAATATGCAAAGCGAAGAAGTATCTCTTGATGTTTATAAATCAGGAACTTACTTCTTGAGAATTTATGTTGGTTCGCAGCATATTCAAACTTTCAAGATTGTTAAGCAGTAAATGATACTGTAGCATTAAATATTTTATTATTTATTGCAACAATTTATAATTAACCAACGTAATATCTTTTTAGTTACTTGTATTTTAAACAAAATTGGTTAATAGAATCGCAATTGTTAGAATATTAACAAAAGCAAACAGAATAGTCTTTAAGCTATAACTGTTTGCTTTTGTTAAATTATTTGGTAAGGTATTTGTAGTATGGGTATGATAGAATATCAAGAAGCATTGTTTTTTTGCATAATAACTTTTAAAAGGATATAAGTACTATTATAAAATAATAAAATAAGTCGTAATTTTTTAATAACTGCATATATGCAAGCAAATATTAATTACTAACTATAAACAAAAAAACAAAATGAAAAAGTCAAACAAAAATTTAGTTTTAAGATTATTTCCGGTATTAGCAATTGGATTAATTTTTATCTTTTCTTTGGGTTGTCAAAGGGTTGAAGTGCCTACGGTTAGCACTTTAGAAATTACAGAAATTGCAGCTAATACTGCAAAAAGCGGTGGTAATGTTTCGGATGATGGAAATGCCTCCGTTACTAGCAGAGGCCTTGTTTGGAGTAGAGAAGAAATGCCTACTACTGAAGAAAATGAAGGAAGGACATATGAAGGATCAGGAACAGGTGAGTTTATAAGTGAAATGACAGGACTTGTTCCGGGCCATGAGTATTATGTTCGTGCCTATGCTATCAACTCTGAAGGTCCCGGATATGGTAATCAAAGAATGTTTATCCCTGAAGGAGATGAGCCAACAGTCTTAACAGTTGATATAACCAATGTTGAATCTAATACAGCTACCGGGCATGGAGAAGTGATTGATGATGGTGGAATGTATGTTTCTAGTAGAGGATTTGTATGGGATACATCTCCAAATCCTACAAAAGATAATAGTGAAGGATTTTCTACTGATGGTGGCTCCGGTTCCGGAGAATTTACAAGTTTACTTGATGGCCTTAATGCAGGAACAACATATTATGCGAGAGCTTATGCCACTAGCGAAATTGGTACCGGTTATGGCGAAGATATAGAAATTACTACAGAATCAGGTCATACCTTAACTTTGGAAGTTGAACCGGAAATCGGGGGAGAAGTCTTTGGAGAAGGAGAATACGGGGCAGGTTATAATGTTACTATTGAAGCCAGAACTAGTCATGGATACAATTTTGCTGCCTGGACTGATACAAATGATGATATTGTCAGTATTAATAGAATATATAGCTTTGATATGCCTGCTCAAGATTTGACTTATACTGCGAATTTTGAAAGAATTGACGCTTGTGATGGGGTTTCTAAACCTGAAATGGATGGATATCAATATGATATAGTTGGAATTGGTGACAGATGCTGGTTTGCTGAAAATTTAAGAACAACTGAATATGAAGATGGCTCTGAGATCTCTACAGATGACGTTTCTGTCTATCCTCATACTAGTATTAATGGCCTTTCTACAGTTCAAGAGGTTGTTGACGCGTACGGAAGATTATATAGCTTTAGTGCAGTTGATAACAACAAAGGATTATGCCCTGAAGGTTGGCGTGTCCCTAATAATGATGAAGATTGGACAATGTTGTCGTATTATATAAATGTAGTTGAACAAATTGATGATGCAGGAAATGCACTCAAATCATGTAGGCAAGATGGGCATCCTGATGGAGGAGCATGTGATACCGATGAACATCCAAGATGGAATAATCATGGCACTCATTATGGAACAGATGAGTTTGGATTTGCCGCATTGCCGGCAGGTAGCAGACTGCCATCAGGCTCATTTGTAGGAGTAGGAGCAGATGCTAACTTCTGGACGTCCACAGATTTAAACCAAAGCATGGCATACAGAAGATCAGTACACCATAGCGATGGCAAAGTGAACACTAACCTTAATAATAAAGATGCACATTATTCAATAAGATGTGTGAAAATTGAAGATTAAATATTTAAAGTAAACATAATTTATTAATTAAAAATCACATAAAAATGAAAACAAAAAAGAAATTTATGATGTTGCCAATGATTATTATGGCATGTGCTATATTTTTTATTGGTACGTCTTGTGAAAGAACAGAACTCCCTATAGTAGAAACAAGCTCTGTTGAAGTAACAGGACCTACTACTGCTACAACCGGTGGTAATGTTACATGCGACGGAAATGCGTCTATTACAGCTAGAGGTGTAGTTTGGAGTACTACGTCACAAACTCCTACAACAACCGATAATGAAGGTAAGACGGAAGATGGATCAGGTGATGGTAGATTTACCAGTGAAATTACAGGCTTAGAACCTGATACACGTTATTATGTTAGAGCTTATGCTGTCAACACTGAAGGACCCGGTTATGGTAACACCAGAGAGTTTTGGACGGAAGGGAATGCTCCTGAGGTTACAACTGCACAGATAGATAATATAACTTATACTTCTGCTACTGGTGGAGGTGAAGTTACTGATGATGGAGACCTTGAAGTTACAGAAAGAGGAATTGTATGGAACACTTCCGGCAATCCTACTATTGATAGCGATGGAAAACAGCAAGATGATGAAGGAGGCTTAGGTGAGTTTACTCTTGATATTACTGACCTTGAATTAGGTACTGAGTATTATGTTAGAGCTTATGCAATAAACCAAATGGGCGTTGGATATGGTAATCAAGTTACTTTTGAAACGCTTTCAGGGCATAAACTTACGCTTATTGCTGACCCTGAAGTAGGAGGCGAATTGTTTGGTGAAGGTGAATTTGCAGAAGGGGAACAAGTTACTGTAACAGCCGACCCTACTCCGGGATATACATTTATAGAATGGACCGTAAATGGAAATAACGTTAGTAATAGTCCTGAATTTGAATATGAAATGCCGGCTCAAGATGTAACACTTACAGCTCATTTTGAAGACTTTGATGCCTGCGATGGTGTGTCA
The DNA here is from genome assembly GCA_003559475.1 of Bacteroidales bacterium. Classification (GTDB taxonomy): domain Bacteria; phylum Bacteroidota; class Bacteroidia; order Bacteroidales; family UBA7960; genus PUKZ01. The sequence goes on along the minus strand of PWLF01000283.1, from coordinate 1,202 downwards.
AGCCCTAATTTTGATGGTCATGATTATGAGATAGTTAATATTGGAGGTAGATGCTGGTTTGCTGAAAACCTTCGTACTTCTGTATATAGCGGTGGTAGCCAAGATAATATCCCTACAGATTTGACAGAGGTAGAGTGGAGTGAAACAACCGACGGTGCAGTTGCTGTTTATCCTCATGACCTTTCAGCCGGAGGACTAGATTTGCATAACCTTGATAGTGATGAAGATGTTATAGATGCTTATGGAAAGCTTTATAACGGTTTTGCTGTTCAAGACAACAGAAATATATGTCCGGATGGATGGAAAGTTGCTTCAGTTGATGACTGGAAAAATATAGTGCGTTATTTAGTTGTTAAATATAATGATGTAAATGAAAGTAATGTCGCTAATGCATTAAAATCCTGCCGTCAAGTTGGATCACCCGAAGGTGGAGATTGTGAAACAGATGATCATCCAAGATGGGATGCTAATACTTCTCATTTTGGAACTGATAAATATGAATTTTCTGCATTGCCGGGTGGTGAGCGTATAAGTTCTGGTTCTTTCTTCCCAAATATGGGAGTTCAAGGAGCTTGGTGGGCAACAACAGATAATAATCCCGAGAGAATTAGGATGCGTAATAGTACAGGAGAAGTTATGGATGATACACAAGATATTAATCGTGGACTTTCTGTAAGATGTGTCTATGACGGTGAATAATTAAATAATTGTTGTAAAACAATAAATATGAAGCATCCAAAGCTTTAGCTTTGGATGCTTTTTTTATAATTACACTTTCCTGCTTTTATTTCGCATAAGGCAACACTTTTCTACTGACTTTCGAGTAAAATTTCGAGCAAAAATATAATTACTATATTGCCAATCAGTCATTAATTTCCGCTTATAAAAATGGGTGGCCCATTCGGAAGTAAAAAAATCTTCTAACTTTTTACTAATATGAAAAAGTTAGAAGATTTTAAACTATTGGTGTTTTATAATTTAATAAAGACTATTCTAGCGACGTCTTCTTAAGATAGGACCTCCGCGATGCTCTATAGGATTACCTTCAATATCATAATACTGAATTTTTTTGTCAGAAGATAAATTTTTAATATCATCAGCAATATCATCAGCATTTCCCACAACTATTATGTTTGTATTATTTGGATGAATAAACTCATTAGCTGCATGCTGAATATCTTCAACCGTAACTTCTTCTAAAT
>PWLF01000121.1 GCA_003559475.1 Bacteroidales bacterium | reverse complement strand
TCCGGATAGCTGCTATTCTCATCATAATCAATAAAAACAGGAATTCTGGCAATATAACTATCTCTGCCTGTATTGTTGTCAAGAAAAAATAAAAAGTCAGAGTCAGTTGGCTTACCATAAGTATTTATATAGTTTTCAAAAAAACTAAAACAATCATGCTTAATATTCTCCGGTTTTATAAGTAATAAATCATAAGAACTGCAAACTGTTACTTGCATATCATATTTCAACCAATAGTCATAAAAATAGTTGTATAACAGATAATTATATATTGAAGCCTCATCATAAGGATCTCTAATTATTATTTCTTTTAAAAGATTGTCCGTCAATAATCCTTTCTCATTTTCAATAAAAAGATATTCAGCTATTGGATCTTGATCAGAGGAAAGTTTCAATGCTAAAGTTTTTCTTTCATTTAACTCTTTATCTTTATTCAAACTATAAAGAGCAATAGTTGAAATGCCGGAAAAAATAAAAGCATAAATAAGCAAATAATTTAATATTAATTTTCTGTTATATTTTTCATTTATTATTATTAAAGAAATAACAGATATAAAAACAGTAAACAATAAAGGATAAGGAAAAATTGAAAAAACACTTAAAACAAAAAATACAGTAAACAAAAATATAAGATTATATATATAAAGTTTATTTGATTTAACGATGCGTTTTGTAAAAAATATTATTGCTCTTGAAAAAAGATAAAATGAAAATAATAGGCATCCAATAATTATAAATCCAATTATTGAATAATAATCAAGACTAAGAGCAAAATTAACGTCAAGATTAAGTTTTGAGTCAATCACCAAACTTTTAATTATTTTATATGATACAAGCCCATAAAAGCCGACAATGAACAAACTTAGAGTCCCAAACAATAATTTGGTTAATCTATTTTGAGATGGCTTTATAATAGTATTTTGAAGGCAATTATTTAAAAGCCACGATAACCATAAAACAAGAATTGCATTTATAAAAAGATCCCCCAATGATGGTAAATATTGTGAAGTTGCATAGAGTGAAGGATAAAATAATTCACTATCTTCAAAAGGTAATGGCATCCCGCGTAAAAATAAAAAACTTCTAATCGCAAATACTAATACAGCAAAAATTAAAAATGTGAGGATATCCGGTTTTTTATAAATCTTTTTAAATACCAGAAAATAAACTCCCCAAAACACTAAAACTATTGAAAGAACGGATAATAAAATTGAAGAAAAAAGAATGAGTTTAGATTCATACTTAATATAGCAGTCTTCTTGAGTGCTAAAATAAAAAAGAGCTTCTTCTCCTTTTTTGTCGTATAGTTTGATTTCCGTTTCTTTAACTGTAGGGATTATCTGAGGCAGCATCATATTATAGCTGCTATGATATTCATTTTGCAAATATTTATTCTGGTAATTATAATTTCTTTTAATTGCCATGAATGCTTTATAATTATAGCCGTCTATTTCTTTAGAAATCAGATAATACCAGCCATTTTGCAATTCAAACAGCCCTTTTTTAAATTCAGGCTCGTTTATGCAAAAACTGCAAATACTATTATTTGACCAAAAGAGATCTTCATTGTTTTTGCTTATTGTGAAAACAATACCGTATTTATCATACTTTTCAGCAAGATTTGCTATTAAATATGTATTTTTAAGAAGGTTATCTTCATTTTTATTAATCTTTTCCGCTAGGTTATAAATACTCTCAACAGATAAGTCATAATTATCAAAGAATACTTTTCTGAACTCCTCAACTCTATTTTCAATGGAGGGTGTAACATTTTTATTTATGTATAACTTTTCAGATGTTACAAAAAATAAAACACCCAATGCTATTACTAAAAAAGTGGAAAGTTTTGTTATATGGGATTTTAGCATGGCTTAACAAGTTTAAAATAACGCTTAGAGCATTATATTATTACCGACTTATTGCACAAACATTAATAAATTCGAAAGCATTAAATATAAACAAAAATATAACATTAAAACAACACAAATATTATTCCAAAGAAAACAATAAGGCATTACTTTATTTAATAAAAAATTTAAGTATATTTTTGAAGTTTTTATATTAAAAAATTGTTAACTTATTTTTTTAACTCTGAAAACTACAAATATTGGCACTTTACAAAACATTTTCCAAAATTTAATTACACATGTCCGATTTTTGTCCTATCTACTTATTTTGATATTTGTTTTAATAGGGTTATTTTTGTTTTCAATTATCGACAAACTTTGCAAAGCATTTAAAACATTATTTATTACTAAATAGCTACAATTATGGAAAACACTTACTTTTTTAAAAATCCGATTTTTCTTAATTTCTATCTTACAATTAAAAAGCTTTTAAAATTTCCGATTATTTGTATTTTTTTATCTGTAATACTTATACAAAGCAGTTTAAAATTATATGGACAATCTGCTGATTTTTCTTTTTCTACAGATAGTGCTTGTTCCGGCACAAATGTAAGTTTTTTTAATGAAAGTGATGATTTTGGCGACAGGACATACTTTTGGGAATTTGGAGATGGGAGTACTTCAACAGAAGAAAACCCGGAGCATACCTACAATGTAGGGGCGGATCAAGATTTTGATGTATCTCTTACTACTACATTTGATGATGGAACTGACATTATTGTAGATACAAGAACAAAAACACTTTTCATTAGTACATGTCGGGCTGATTTTGATTTCTTCCCTGATGTTGCTTGTTCAGGTAATAATATATCTTTTATAAATGAAAGTTCTGAAATAGGTAATGTTAGCTATGAGTGGGATTTTGGCGATGGAAATACTTCAACAGAAGAAAATCCTCAACATATTTATAATGTAGGTACTGATCAGAGTTTTGATATAACATTAACAACTACATTTGATGATGGCAATTCCATAACAACTGATTCTGAAACAAAAACTATAAATGTCATGGTTTGTAATGCTGATTTTTCTTTTACACCTGATAGTGCTTGTTCGGGCTCAGTTATAAGTTTTACTAATGAGAGCGAATTTAGCGGTAGCATGTCATACGAATGGGATTTTGGCGATGGGAACACTTCAACAGAAGAAAATCCACAACATATCTTTGATGCTGGCGTTGGCAACGGTGCTGAATTATTTGATGTAACTCTCACCGTTACTTTTGATGATGGAAGTAGTTTTGTTCAGCAAACAACGAAAACAGTAGCTGTAAACAGATTGCCTTCAGCAAGTCTTATGGACCCTAATAATAATCCTGAATTTACAAGATGTACGGGAGTTGGTGTATTTAATTTAACTGTTCTTAATACTTCAACTACTGATAACAGCCATTATGAAATAGATTGGGGTGATGGATCACCTTCTTATACTTCAGACGGATTTATGGATGTTACACATACTTACAGTTTAGGATATTATGAAATAGTTTTTACTGTAACCGGAGAGAACGGATGTGTTAATCAAGAAACATATAATGTTCTTCATGGAGAAAATCCAAGTTTAGGTATGTCAGGTCCACAAGGTTCAGGATGTGTTCCAGCTGAACTACCTTACGGGATATCTATACCAGAAGGAACTATTGGAACTACTTACACATTTCAATTTGATGATGGAACCGCTCCATACGTATATGAAGACGGTAATCTTCCACCTGATACTCTTTTTCATACTTTCACAGAAGAATCATGTATTAACCCCGACAACATTTTTAAATTAGAAGGAAGAGCAGAAAATCAATGTGGTTATACTCAAATTACTGTTGAACCAATTCATATATATACTGAACCAATAGCCGGAATATCTTCTTCAATAAGTGTCAATGATTCTGTTTGTGTTGGTGAACCGGTAACTTATCATAATGCTACCGAGCCTCCTTGTGGCGCAAATCATGCAGTAACTCGTTATGTGTGGACAATTGACAGCACAGAAATTGATGTTGGATATTCTGATGAATCTCGTACACATACCTATACAGAACCCGGATTGTATCCTGTAATACTTTTTGCTGAAAACATGCAAGTTGAACAATGTAGTGATGGCAATAATGAAGACACCATTTATACTAAAGTAATTGATCCTCCGGTTCCAACCAGCCCGGATTTTGAGGGCCCTTTTCAAGTTTGTCAAGGGGAAAATGGTATTATTATAGGTTTTGATGAAGTTTTAGGAGCAGACGAATACATTTGGGATATTTCTCCTGCAGGAGCTGTCAATATTGTTGGAGGAGGAAACTCTAATTCACTAACAGTAAACTTTAATGACAGTTTTATAGGAGAAGTTGAATTTAATGTAAGAGGAACAAATATGTGTTATGAAGGAGTTGATACAACATTTGTTATAGAAGTAATTCCTATACCTTATCCGCCGGATTTTATCCAAGGAAAGACGACTCTTTGTGAAAGTGATACTTTAACTTTTATAATTGATGGGATTGATTTTGCTGAAGATATTATTTGGACTGTTCCTGATGGTGCTACAATAATTTCTGATCCTAATGATACCATTATTGATGTTTATTTTGAACTTCCGGATTTTGATTCAGGATATATAACTGTTAGGGGAGAAAACTTTTGCGGATTAGGAGATGACGTTTCTTTATTTGTTGAAGCATTTGGAGTACCGGATGACGCCGGTTTAATTTCAGGGCCTGATGAAGTTTGTGTTGGTGAAGAAGCGGAGTTTGAAACAGGATATATTGACCATGCAGGGTCTTTAGAATGGTATGTTGATGGAAACTCTTATTCTACAACAACAAATCAGGCTAATAATACAATATCTTATACTTTTAATGAGCCCGGAGAAGTTGAAATAAGTGTTTATGGAGTTAGTGCTGAATGCGGTCCCGGCAATCCTTCAACTAAAACAGTAGTTGTACACCCTGTTCCTGATGCAACAATGGTAATAGAAGACCATTGTTTAGGAGACACCATATCATTTATTGACCCGGGATTAGGACAAGATGACAATATTGAAAACTGGTACTGGGACTTTGGAGATGGAAACACATCAACGGATTCTATGCCAAATCATATTTATAGTGATTATGGAATTTATGAGGTTACTTTAGAAGTAAATTCATCTTTTTATCAATGTTTAGATATTATAAGTGAAACTATAGAAGTATTTCCTCTACCTGAAGCAGCTGATACAATCATAGGAGAAATAGATGTTTGTGAGGGAGATGAATTAACTTATGAATCAAATATAAATTATGCTGACTCAACAATGTGGCTTATAAATGGAGAAGATTATTTAAAAACCGACGGCAATTCAATAACATACACGTTTGACTCTATAGGAGTTACTCAAATAACTGTTTATGGAATCAATGATTGTGGTGAAGGGGATTCCATAACCAAAGAAGTTACTGTACATCCTGTTCCCGAAGCTGATTTGGTCACAGTAGATCATTGTGAAGGAGACACTATATCATTTATTGACCCGGGAATGATTCAAGATGGCAGCATTGAAAACTGGTACTGGGACTTCGGAGACGGAAACACTTCAACTGACTCTGTACCATCTCATGTATATGGCAATCATGGTATTTTTGATGTAACACTGGAAGTCACATCTTCTTTTGAACAATGTGCAGATTTTATTAGTGCCCCTATTGAAGTATTCCCATATCCTGAAGATGCTGATACAATATTAGGGGAAATAGATGTTTGTGAGGGAGATGAATCAACTTATGAATCAAATATAAATTATGCTGATTCAACAATGTGGCTTATAAATGGAGAAGATTATTTAAAAACCGATGACAATTCAATAACATACACGTTTGACTCTATAGGAGTTACTTATATAACTGTATATGGTATAAATGACTGTGGTGAAGGAATGCCTATAACTAAAGAAGTTAATGTGCATCCCGTTCCTGAAGCTGATTTGGTCACAATAGATCATTGTGTTGGAGACACTATATCATTTATTGACCCGGGAATGATTCAAGATGGCAGCATTGAAAATTGGTACTGGAACTTCGGAGATGGAAACACATCAACTGACTCTGTACCAACACATGTATATGGCAGTCATGGAGTTTTTAATGTAACTCTGGAGGTAACTTCTTCTTTTGAACAATGTGCAGATATTATTAGCGCGCCTATTGAAGTATTCCCATATCCTGAAGAACCTGATGATATTTCCGGACCTGAAAACTTGTGTTTAGGGGAAGAGGGGATATATGAAACTACTATTAATTTTGCTGATACTAAGGCATGGTTAATAAACGGAAATGAACATCAAATAAGCAATGATAATCAAATGACCTACACTTTTGATACTATCGGAGTTTTTGAAATCACAGTATATGGAATTAATAACTGCGGTGAAGGCGATTCAATAACCAAAGAAGTTACTGTTCACCCCATACCTGAAGCTAATATGGTCACAGCCGATCACTGTATAGGAGACACTATATCTTTTATAGAGCCGGGGACAGAGCAAGATAGTACTATTGTAAATTGGTACTGGAACTTCGGAGATGGCAACACATCGACCGAGCCTGACCCAGATCATATATACTCCAACTTTGGGGAGTTTGAAGTAACACTAGAAGTAACTTCAACATTTGACCAATGTTTGGATAACATTACTGATACTATTGAGGTCTTCCCTTATCCTGAAGATGCAGGGCCTATTGATGGGATCCCGGTCATTTGCGAAGGAGATACATTAATTTATCAAGTAGATGAAATAACTTATGCCGATGACTACATATGGGAATTGCCGGATGGAGCTGAAATAGTATCTGACCCTAATGACAATATTGTTGAAATATATTTTTCCTCAGGGTTTACTTCAGGTGAGATAACTGTAAGAGGACAAAATGATTGTGGATTAGGTTTAGAATCAACTCTTTTAGTTGAATTACTTCCTCTCCCCGATGATGCAGATGATATTATTGGTCCTGATAATTTATGTGAAGACGAAGTTGCATTATATGAAACTAATTTTATAAATTTTGCGGATTCCTTAAGATGGGACGTGAATGGAGAAAATTATGCAACAACAGTAAGTGATTCAATATCATATACATTTAATGATTTAGGCATTACTCAAATAACTGTTTATGGGGTTAATAAGTGCGGAGTAGGAGTTTCTGCAACTAAAGATGTAAACGTACACCCTGTTCCTGAAGCAGAAATAGTTACTGAAGATCATTGTTTTGGGGAAATTGCATCTTTCATAGAACCAGGAACCGAGCAAGATGAAAATATTGAAAACTGGTATTGGGATTTTGGAGACGGGAACAATTCAAGTGAATCTAACCCTGAACACACTTTTAACGATATTGGAGAATATATAATAACTTTAGAAGTCACTTCAACGTTTGATCAGTGTAGGGATATGGTTACAGATACTGTTGAAGTATTCCCCTTGCCGGAAGACGTAGGGCAAATTGTTGGGTTGGATGATTTATGCGAAGGCGATGATGCTATATATCAAACAGATTTCATGAATTATACCGATTCATTGATGTGGTATATAGACGGAGATTATTATACAACTACAACAAATGACAACATTTCTTATCTTTTTGGATCATCCGGAATAATAGAAATTAGCGTTTATGGTTTAAATAAATGTGGTCCGGGGGATCCTGCGACAAAAAATATTAACGTACACCCCGTCCCGGAGGCCGAAATAAGCACTCAAGATCATTGTTTTGGAGAAACAGCCTATTTCCTTGATCCAGGGACTAATCAGGATGATAACATTGAAAGTTGGTATTGGGATTTTGGAGATGGAAATACTTCTAATGAGCCTGACCCGGAACATATTTATGATAATTATGGAGATTTTCTTGTAAACCTAGTTGTTCTATCTTCATACGACCAGTGCAGAGATTCCATTTCCGATATAATTGAAGTAGCTCCTTTTCCGGAAGATGCAAATGAAATTATTGGTTTAGATGAAGTTTGTGAACAAACTCATGCCATATATGAAACTAACCCAATAATTTATTCTGATTCTTTAACATGGTATATTAATGGAGAGATAAACCCTCCAATGACAAATTTTACTACATCTTACTTTTTTGAAGAGCCAGGAACACACCAAATTACTGTTTATGGAACAAACAAATGTGGTTACGGTGAGCCGGCAACTAAAGAGGTAGAAGTATTTCCTGCTCCGGAAGCTGAAATGAACCCTCAAGATCATTGCTTTGGGGAAATAGCTGATTTTACGGAGGGGATTGACTTTGATGATTATATTGAAAGCTGGTTCTGGGATTTTGGTGATGGAAATAGTTCAAATATTGAAAATCCGGAACATACATATGATGCTATTGGCATATATCAAGTTACATTGATTGTTTCAGCATCTCATTCATATCAGGAATGCACTGATTCAATAATACGTTATATTGAAGTATACCCATTACCAGAGGCAGCTGAGGATATTATTGGCCCGGATGAAGTTTGTCAAGGAGATAGTGCTGAATTTCGCACAAGCATTAATCATGCTCGTTCTTTAAGATGGGTTGTAGATGGTGATATTCATTCAACGACAGATATTAATGAAACTATGTCCTATAGTTTTGATGAGCCCGGAATAACACAAATAACTGTTTTTGGTATTAATGATTGTGGAGAAGGAGAATACATTACAAAAGATGTGATGGTGCACCCTGCACCTGAAGCTGAGATTACTACTCAAAATCATTGTTTTGGAGAAATTGCACCTATATCATATGAGACAAATGATAATATTACAAACTGGAGCTGGGATTTTGGTGACGGGAACCAATCTAGTATGGCTAACCCCAGCTATATATATGATGATGTTGGTGAATTTACAGTAAGTCTTAATATAACATCAGACGAGTTTGGCTGCAATAATATAACACCAATAGAAGAAACAATCATTGTACAAAATATCCCAGTTAGTAGTTTTAGAGTTCAACCGGACACTGTTCTTATAGGACAACCGGTACATATAATTGATGAATCATACTTATTCCGCGACAATCAAAATGATATTTCTAGCTGGTACTACGATTTTGGTGATGGGACACATTCATATGAGCAAAATCCTACAAAAGTTTATGAAGAGTTTGGAACATATACTATTATGCAAAGAGTAGACATCCCGGAATTTGATGATAACTATAGCTGTCCTGACTCAAGTTATAGAGAAGTAAGAGTAGTTATAGATTTTTACGTTCCTAGTGCATTTTATCCTGATGGCAAATCTGATGTTGCAACATTTGGACCTCTATTGAATGTAGGAGGAGGCTACGGCATGTTCGGCAACGCAGATTTTGAATTGACTATTTATAATAGATGGGGTGAGCAGGTTTATTATGAAAAGAGTCCTTATCCGGCATGGGATGGAAGAATTAAAGGAAGCTCAACAGCCCCTCAAGGAGTATATGTTTGGAAACTTGTTTATAGAGATATGAGTGGAAACACTCTGGAAAGAACAGGTAATGTTATGCTTCTAAGATAAAACAAGCATATAAACATTAGCAAATTGTTATTTCAACAAATAAATGATGTGATTATGATAAACAATCAACTATACAACATAAAAAAAGTTAAAAGTTTTAAAGCTATTACTTTTTCCATAGTCTTTGCGAGTTTGCTTTTTATTTTTAACAAGAACTTACATTCTCAGGACTTACTTCACTCTCAGTTTATGGAGTCCGGTGTTTATCTTAATCCTGCATTAGCAGGTATAAATAAAGCGGCTAGACTTAAAATTTTTCACAGAGAGCAATGGTTATCAATACCAAGGTCCTATTCTAACACTCATGTTTTATTTGACTGGTATTCTCCAAGTATTGATGCGGGGCTTGCCTTTTCATACAAACATGACTCTCAAGGAGATGGCATTATCCAAATACATAATATTCGAGCTGTTTATTCGAAGCCTGTTCAATTAACTAGAAATTTGAATATGAATGCAGGAATTTATGCTGCATATGTTAGAAGAGACATTAATTGGGACAAGTTAACCTTTGCAGATCAGCTGGATCCTATTCATGGATTTATTAATCCTACAGAAGTTCCAACTCCACTTGAGACCACAATCCATTATCCAAATTTTGGAGCAGGAGCTATTTTTATCTATGATAGCAAACTACTAACAGGCTTTTCCGTTAATAGGCTTTTTCGACCGGATGTCAGTCATTATGATCATTTAACAGATATTTTAAATATAAAATATTCAGCACATTTGGGCTATGACATAGTTTTACATGAGTCTTCGCATAGAGATTTAACTCTTACTCCCAGCTTGCTTTATGAAAATCAAGGGGAATATAATACCTTTACCGGTGGTTTTTATTTAAATACAAATCCACTATTATTTGGAGCATGGCTAAGACATGCTTTTGAAAATATTGATGCTGTAATATTTAATATTGCATTAGTGCAAGATAAGTATAAAATTGGGTATAGTTATGACTTTACCGTTTCCCCTTTATCTGTTAGATCCTCCGGAGGTAGCCATGAAATAAGTATCACCTGGTATTTTGATTTTTTTGATGATTTAGAATTAAAAAGAGGTTCAATGCCATGCCCTCCATGCTATATTTAGATAATTACAAAATATTTATATCCTTTTATTGCAAGCATATTATGAGGTTTAATAACCTTTTAATATGCTTTTTTATTTATAAAATAATAGCTTTTAATAAAAAAATTTTGCTATGATAATTATATGATATATTTTTGGCAATTATTTTTTTTGATTAAGCATTTAATAAATCATTAATTTTTAATAATTAAACGTCTAACTAAATTTTAAACAAATGGAAGAATCTAAAAAACGTGGAACGTTTCAGGTTATAATGGATAAGATTGAATATGTGGGTAATAAGCTACCACAACCTGTAACATTATTTGCTATTTTAATAGGCATTGTACTTCTTTTATCATGGATTTTTAGTGGTGTAAGTGTATTAAGGCCTGGTACAGGTAGTGATACAGGTGTTCCTGCAGAGCATATTGTTGTAGAGAATTTGCTAACAAGGGATGGTTTACAACGGATATTCACCAACATGGTAGATGTTTTTGCAGAATTCCCTCCTTTGGGTTTAGTATTGGTTGTCATGCTAGGTATTGGTGTTGCAGAGCATACAGGCATGATTAAAGTTGCGTTAAGGATGTTTATTTCTAAAGTACCTAAGCAATTAGTAACTTTTTTCATAGTTATTGGAGGTATGCTTAGTTCTGTTGCTGTTGATGCAGGCTATGTTATACTGATTCCAATTGGGGCGACACTATTTTTGGGTATGGGGAGGCACCCGTTAGCCGGTATTGCTGCAGCTTTTGCAGGAGTATCAGGTGGGTTTGGAGCTAATGTTTTGCCTACCGGTCTTGATCCGATGTTAGCTGCATTTACCGAGCCGGCAGCTAATATTATTGACCCTGAATATACAGTTAACCCATTATCAAATTACTATCTTATGGCTGCTTCTGTTCCTCTTGTAGGTATAGCCGGAACGTGGGTAACAGAGAAAATTATAGTTCCTCGCCTTGGAGAATTCAGACCTGAAGGAGCTATGCTTGAAGAAGACAGCACTAATGAAATTAAGCCAATTGAAAGAAAAGCACTAAAATGGTCAATGATATCTATAGTAGCTGTTTTAGTACTTGTCGCTATTGCAGTTGTCCCTGCTGACGGATTATTGCGTGGCGATTTTGATGAAAATATTGGGAAAAATTGTTTCAGACCTTTTTATGATTCTATTGTTCCTATAATGTTCATACTATTCTTTATTGCAGGCTTGGTTCATGGTATTGTTGCCAAAACTATTAAGAATGATAAAGATGTCTCTGACATGACTGCAAAGTCAATGTCCTCAATGGGGTTATATATTGTTATTGCATTTGTCGCAGCTCAGTTTGTTGCTTATTTCAACTGGTCAAATTTAGGTAGTATATTAGCAGTTAAAGGATCTGATATTCTAACAACTATAGGGTTTACAGGGATTCCATTAATAATTGCATTTATTCTTATATCTTCTTTAGTTAACCTTATAATGGGTAGTGCTTCAGCTAAGTGGGCATTATTAGCTCCAATATTCGTTCCAATGCTTATGCTTATGGGATATTCTCCCGAAATAACACAAGCGGCTTATCGTATTGGAGACTCTTACTCTAATATTCTTACTCCTTTGCTACCATATTTCCCGCTAGTTATTGTATTTGTACAAAAATATGATAAAACAGCAGGTATTGGAACATTGATATCTATGATGATTCCTTATGCTATAGCTTTTATGATAGCAAGAATCCCAATGTTCGTTGTTTGGATAATGCTTGGACTACCTCTAGGAATAGAAGGACCATTATATTATGGTGATGATGAAAAAGAAAAGATTGAAAATCACCAAGCAATTGAAGAGAAAGTTGAGGAATATACTGAAGATGAAAAGTCAGGAGATAATGATACTTTTGTCATAGAAAATTCTGAGGCAAAAGAACCTGAAGAGAAAACAGAAATTGAAGCGGAGGATGATAACTAATAATTCGCTGACTGAAATTTCAGTATAGTTATTCAAACATATAAATTAAATATTAACAAACGGAGAAAGTTTATTAAGCTTTTCTCCGTTTGTTATTTTTATTCGTATCTTAAAGATTCAACGGGGTCTTTCTGTGCAGCTTTACGAGCAGGCATATAACCAAATGTTATACCAACAATTACCGCTATTCCAAATGAAATTAAAACAGACTGTAGTGTTACTATCGTTAATATATCAGCAATTTGCATTATTGCTCTCGAAATAAATATTCCCAAAAAAATACCTACAACTCCTCCAACTATACTAATAAGGGTTGACTCAAATAAAAACTGCAGAATAACATCTCTTTTCTTTGCCCCTACGGCTAATCTAACACCTATTTCCCTCGTACGCTCAATTACAGATGCCAACATAATATTCATTATACCTATCCCTCCTACCAGCAAAGATATACCGGCAATAGCTCCTAAAACAATATTGAATATATCTTTTGTGCGTTGTTCCTGTTTTAAAAGTAATTCAGGAATTATAACCTCAAAATCTTTGACATTATTATGCCTTCTCTTAAGTATTCTTTCTATAATACTTGCTGTTGATGCTAATTTTTCAGAATTTTCAACCTGAACTACTATTCTGTCAAGTTGATTATAATTAGTTGATTTGTAACTTGGTTCACTATCATTCTGCCTACGCCTTGAAGGAGCTCTTGCTTTTTGAATATCTGTTGAAGAAACAAAAGACCTATCCTGGTACCTTAATAAAAAGGTGCGAACCGGTATATAAATTACATTATTGAATTCGCTTATCCCCAAATCACTGACATCTTCTCCTTTCATTGATCTGTCTTCTACAACTCCAATAATTGTAAGCCAAATATCTCCGCATTTTATTTGTTGTCCTAGAGGGTTTTCATTACCAAAAAATCTGGCTCTAACACTATTTCCAATTATTGCAACAGGAGCACCCTTCAGTTCATGTTCTTTAGTAAATGATTTTCCTTGCCATACATCCAAATTAAAAACTTCAAAAAACCCGGAAGTTACACCTGATAAACGAACAGGTTGCCTGATCCCTTTTCTTAAAGCATGTTTATTGGTACTAGCTTCAGGGCTAATCTGCTTAACAGAAGGTAATACTTTTTTTATATTTTCTCCATCTTCAAAAGTTAATCCCGGGGAAAACCTTCCGTCAAGGATATCATTATTATCATCAGCATATACAGGACGTATGATGATATTATTAACACCAACCAATTTCATCTGCTCCAGGATTTCATGGCGAGCACCACTACCTATAGCAAGCATGGCAATAACAGCTCCTACGCCAAATATTATACCTAATGCCGTTAGCAAAGAACGAAACTTATTTTGAAGAACTCCTTCAAAAGCCGCATTAAAATTATGTATATGCCTTGTAAATTCTTTCATTGAATATATTTAATCTAATATTATTACTATAAATGCTACTTCCCTTTATATATCAAATCACCTGCTATTTATTCTTTTTCTAATTTTGATAAAGAATAACTTTCCGGATTATCAGGAACAGAAAGCCAAACAATATCTCCTTCATTTAACCCTTTTTCTATAACAATATGATTCTCATTTCTGGCTCCTGTTATTACTTCTTGTCTTATTATCCTGTTTTGGCTTTCATTAAAAACATAATTCAGAGTATCAATTGCATGAACGGCTTCTATAGGAATGTATAAAACATCAGGGATAATATTAGTAATGATAGTATTTTTTGTTGTCATTGCAGGACGAAGAATAGAGTCAAACTCATTAATTTGTATTTCTGTTTCAAACACACGTGCATCCATATCAGGTCTTTGTTCTCCAATATTTGCGACGCTTGTAACTTTACCTGTAAATTTTCTGTCGGGGAAGGCGTCAACAACTATTTCAGCCTTTTGACCGGTTTTTACTCTACTTATATCAATTTCATTAATATATGTTTTTGACAACATAACGGAAAAATCCGGCAAAGTTGCTACAATGTTATCCCATGAGCTAATTTGCGAACCAACGGTAACCTTTTCTCCATTCCATGCTCTTCTGTAGATTAACATTCCTGATTTGGGTGCATGTATTTCAAATTCCTCAATAATATCTAACATATTTTTATAACGCCTTTTCTGTTGGTTAAGAGAAGCTGTAACTTCTTGCATTCTGGCTTTAGCTTGTTCAAGGCGAAGCTGATAATTTTCTTTTGCTTGCTTATAAGTTCTTTCAGCCTTTTGTAAATTTAATTCCGCTTGTCTGATTGTTGAAGGTGGTTCATATTGCGATTCTTCCAAATTTATCTCAGCTTCCTCATAAGCATGTTGTAAATTTACAAGATCGTTCCTTGCAGTTCGTAATTCAAGAGTGGTATCAAGTTGAGTTTGAGTATAAAGGGTTTGTAATTTTTCAAGTTCGGTTTCTACATCTTTTAACCGATTGCTGATTTCTGTCCGGTCAAGAGTAGCAACCCAATCCCCTTCCTCAACAATTGTTCCTTCGGGTATAAGTTCAGAGATAGTTATATTCCATATACCCACAGTACGAAGACCGCCGGGACCTCGAATGTATTCGCTGTTTTTTGCTTCTAACTCTCCGCTTGTATAAACATTAATTGAAAAATCACCCCTTTCTACCTCAGTCTTAATAATTAAATCCGCACTACTATCACTGCGAATAAAAAACCATATAGCCAATATTATAAAGATTATTACTGATATTATAATATATTTTTTGTATTTCATTTGTATAAAATGTGTTTAAAGTTTTGATTTCTAATAAATTATTTTAGTTAATATATGCTTTTTTGTTTCTTAGCCCATGGAACCCTCATGCTTATTCATTCTCTTTTGTACATTTTTGTAGATGAGGGTTTCATTTGTGTAGATTTATAGTTTAACAATCTGTTTTACAATATTTTAACTCAGACCCTAAGGGTTTTGAAAACCCTTAGGGTCTATGATTTTTGTTATTTGTTTATGAATAAAGTTTAGCGAATTGTCTTACTTCACAACAATTTGCAATTATATACTTTGCCAATATTAGAATTACTTTCTTTAAATGAAAAATTTTCTTAATATCCAAAAATAATTAACGCTTATTTAACACCTATTATTTAATTCAAGTACGATTATTATTTAAAATATTAATTTTGCAATTATAATAATTTTTTTAATAATTTCTTTTTCAAACAGAAAAATATGGCTAAAAATAAAAATTTTGAATCAGCTTTACATGTTAATAAAGGTGTTTCTCAACCTTCTTCTATAAATGAAAAAATTTCAAAAGCTATGATAAATAAAAAGAAAAAAGAGCTAACAATAGATGAGTATGTTGAAGGTATTCTATCCGGCAACAGAGTTATATTAAGCAAAGCCATAACTTTAATAGAGAGTTCTTTGCCAAATCATTATAATTTAGCCCAACAAATTATTGAACGTTGTATGCCATATTCGGGCAAGTCAATAAGAATTGGAGTCACAGGAGTTCCCGGCGTTGGCAAAAGTTCATTTATAGAAAGTATAGGAAAGCACTTAACAGAAAAAGATCATAAAATAGCTGTGCTTGCTGTTGACCCATCAAGCGAGATATCAAAAGGTTCAATCTTGGGTGATAAAACTCGTATGGAAAAGCTTTCGGTTGACAAAAATGCTTTTGTCAGACCATCTCCTTCTGCCGGCTCTTTAGGAGGTGTTGCAAGAAAAACAAGAGAAATAATAATTCTTTGCGAAGCTGCAGGTTTTGATATAATTTTTATAGAAACTGTTGGTGTAGGGCAATCTGAAATTACTGTTCATTCAATGGTTGATTTTTTCCTTCTTCTTATGCTTGCCGGAGCAGGAGATGAATTACAAGGAATTAAACGAGGAATTATTGAAATGTCGGATGGAATGATTATCAATAAAGCTGATGGTGATAATATTGATAAAGCCAATAATGCTAAAAATCAATATCAAAATGCTTTGCATTTACTACCCAAACATCATTCAAACTGGATGCCTAAAGTGCTTACATGTTCTGCAATAGAAAATAAAGGAATTGATGAAGCATGGAATATGATTGCCGAACATAATAAATTAATGAAAAAAACAGGATATTTTAGAAAAAAAAGAAATAAGCAAAAAATTAATAGAATGTACGAAACCATAAATCAAACACTTTCTAATAATTTTTACAACAATCCAATTATTGAAAGGAAACTTCAAGTAATAGAAAAATCCCTTCTTAATAATCAATTTTCTGCATATCAAGCAGCTCACAAGCTTTTAGATTATTACTTTAAAGATATTGAAAAATAAAGTTAACATTCTTAATTCAAATATATAACCTTGTTTTTTTATATCGTTATGTATCAATTTCTAAATTTACACATAATATTTTTTTATTGTGTTTTCTTAAACACTATTTTTGTGCCGAAAATAAAAGATAATTAAATCTTAATTATATTGCCTCAAAACAGTGCAGTGCAAGGATAGCTTTTGTTTCATAATTAGTAGTAGTAATACTTTTTGTTTGCATAATTTTTAGTTGTTTTTTTCATAAAAAGTTACGTCTTGCTGCACTGTTTTTTTATTAAATACTTTTTCTAAATTAAAAAATCCTTTTTTTTTATTATTTTTGCATTAAATTAATTAACAACTGCTATATAACTAATTATATTTATGCAAATAAAAATCAAATTATCTACAGTTTTCGTAATACCATTTTATTTAAAAGATTTATTTTTAACCCGCCTAAATACTAAAATATTATCGTTGCTTTTCATTACTTTATTTTTTTGTTTGCCTGCAAGCTATACTCAAACTGCAATAAGTGACAAAAGTAACCAGGAAGCTGATTTGTCAGCGGTGCTTGACCTAATTTCTGATGATAAAGGACTTCTTTTGACTCGCTTAACTGAATTTCAAAAGAACAATATCAGCGACCCCGCCGAATCATTAATAATATTTAATATTGATTCGAGATGTATTGAAATCTGGTTGGATGAATGGAATGAATTATGGTGTTATGATGGTCCGGTTTACGATCCTTGTGATGGCTATGAAGATGGGGAAGGAGGATTTGAGATTGATTATCAGGGATATACATACAAATTAGTTGAAATAAGAGACCAATGTTGGTTTGCAGAAAATTTGAGGGCTACTACATATAATGATGGAACTGATATTCCTAATGTTACTGACGATAATGATTGGGAAGAACTTGAAAGTGATGCTTATTGTTGGTTTGATAATGATGAGAGCAATGCAGAGATATATGGAGGTTTGTATAACTGGTATGCAGTAAATACCGGTAAATTGTGCCCCCCGGGATGGAAAGTGCCAAGCGACGAAGACTGGAAAATATTAGAAGGTGTAGTAGATACAAAGTATAGTATATATGACTCTGAATGGGATAATTATAGCTGGAGAGGATATGATGTTGGTTTAAGATTAAGAGCTGCTTCAGGATGGGAAGATGGAGGCAACGGAACAGATGCTTATGGATTTTCAGCTCTGCCCGGTGGATACAGAACATCCAACGGAGGAAGATTTTTGTCAAAAGTAACCAGTGGATACTGGTGGAGTTCAACTGAATATGATGAGGAAGAGGGATGGAGACGATATATTATATATTCAAGAGACACTGTTAGACGCAACACTCTCAGCAAAGTAAGAGGATATTCAATTAGATGTATTAGAGATATTTAATAATTCATTCAACTATTTTGATAAATTAAATTTTTCAGGGTGGCGTGCCGTCTTATCTTTATAAAAATTTGCAATACACTCAAAATCTTTTTCAAAATCTCCTGAAGGATTAATTACAGGACCAACCCCTCCGGTTTTTTTCTTATAATCAAGATAACCTAAAATTATTGGCACATCCGTCTTTTTTGCTATAAAATAAAATCCTTTTTTCCAGTTATTAGTTAATTTTCTCGTCCCCTCAGGTGTTACCACTAAATGCATGGAGTCTTTTTCCTTGTAAAGTTTATTTATACTTTTTAAAGTATTAGCACTGTTTTGCCGATCAACCGGAATTCCTCCCATCGCTTTCAAAAAAATACCCGCAGGAAAACCAAAAGCCTCCTTTTTTATTATCAAAGAAGGTTTGACCTTCAAATAACACAAACTTAACCAACCTATTATAAAATCATAATTACTGGTATGAGGAGCCATTATAATTACTGATTTATCAATACCTCTTGGAAAACTATTATCAATCTTCCAACCTAATATTTTTAATATAAGCTTTGCTAAAAAATGCATTAAAAAACTTTATTTATGACTTATGTTTTAAGCTTAATGACTGAAAACGTTAAAGAACATAATGCTAACTTAAATCAATAAACTTAAAATTTAATATTTTTTATATTTCTTGAATCATTGCCAAAAATACAATCATTCTGTATTTTTTTT
>PWLF01000145.1 GCA_003559475.1 Bacteroidales bacterium | reverse complement strand
TATAATAATGCATGATGCACAAAGCAGAGGTGCTGTAAACCATCTTAATCTTGCTCGCGAAATATTACAAAAAAACAATATGACTAAGATGGAAGAAAAAGAAAAAAACTTAAATATTTAACACTATAAAATGGCAAATAAAAAAAGAGCATTAGGAAAAGGACTTGGAGCATTACTTGATGATTCAAGTGACAGCAACAAGCGTTATGACATTGAAAAAGACTTGTTGCCTATTGGAACTGTAGCAAATGTTTTATTAAAAAAGATAGAAAAGAACCCTTTTCAACCCAGAGAAGATTTTGATGAAAATAATTTAATTGAACTTGCTAATTCTATTAAAGAGCAAGGAGTTATTCAGCCTATCACCGTTAGAAAAATTGAAGGAGAAAAGTATCAACTAATTACAGGTGAAAGAAGGTTTCGAGCTTCACAAATTGCAGGTCTTACTGAAATTCCGGCTTATGTTAGAACAGCTGATGATCATGCAATGCTGGAAATGGCTATAGTCGAAAATATTCAAAGAGAAAATCTTAACCCTATAGAAATAGCTATAGGATACAGCAGATTAATGAATGATTACAATTTTACACAGGAAGTCCTTAGTGAAAAATTAGGAAAAAGTCGCTCTTCTATTGCCAATTATATCAGATTGCTAAAACTACCTGCTGAAATACAAATTGGTCTCAGGCAAGAAAATATATCTATGGGGCATGCCAGATCCTTAATCTCTATTGAAAACAATCAAACACAATTAGAAATTTATCAAGACATAATCGCTCAAAACCTATCTGTAAGAGAAGTTGAAGAGATTGTCCAAAATCTTGGAAAAAATGAATCCTCTAAGAAAAAAAGTACAGAAAAAAAAGAAAATAGCGAATTAACCAATCATTTTAATCAAGTTCAAGAAGAGTTATCAAAAACCTTTGAAACTAAAGTGCAAATAAGAACAAAAGATGGGGAAAAAGGTAAAATAGTTATTAACTTTTCATCTCAAAATGAATTTGATAAAATTATGAAGCTTGTTAATAAAAAGTGATAATATTTAACTTAAGGAATATAAGAACAATTATTGTAAACTGATTTTCTCTTGAAAAAATTGTTTGTTTTTTGTAGCATGAAGGGTTATAATGTTTTTTTATTTATTATTACATTGATTATAGTTGGTGTTTGTGATTTAACCGCTGAAAAAAAAATTAATACAGTTGAGACTTCAAGTTTTTCATTTTTTAACACCGACATTGATAACAACTCTGAAAAAGAAATAGATGATTGGTTGCCGTCTCCTGCTAGAGCTGCTATGTTATCAGCTACTTTGCCCGGTTTCGGACAAATATATAACAAACAATACTGGAAAGTTCCAATAATTTATGCAGGGTTTGGAGCATTAGTATATTTTATTGACATGAATACCGGTTATTATCAGACATATAGAACAGCTTATTTTTACAGGGTAGATGAGAATCCACACACTACAGATCATTTTCCAAATTATTCAACAGATGTGCTTCATAGAGCAATGAACCATTATCGCAGAAACTTGGAATTAAATTATGTACTTGTAGCAGCACTATACATACTAAATATTCTTGACGCAAGTGTTGATGCACATCTTATGGATTTTGATATTAGCGAAGACCTGACAATGAACATAACACCTGCTTTTGAAAGAACTGTACATTCAACAAAATACAGTACCGGGTTAAAATTTAGTATTAATTTTTAAAAATTGCAAAATATCTCTTATGAAATCACAACTTTCTATAGCAATAATTGGATACGGAAGAATGGGAAAAGAAATTGAAAAAATTGCAACTTCAAGAGGGCATAATATAGTTGCAAAAATTGACCCTGAAATTACCGGCGAAGATTTCAACTCTCCTTCTTTAAAAAATGCTGATGTAGCTATAGAATTCACAACTCCTGAAAATGCATTTAATAATTTTATTGAATGCTTTAAACTAGGGCTTCCTGTTGTTTCCGGCTCTACAGGCTGGACTGACAAGCTTGATGAAATAAAAAAAATATGCAAAAATGATAACAAGACCTTTTTCTATGCTTCAAATTTTAGTATAGGAGTAAATATTTTATTCGAGTTAAATAATCGGTTAGCTCAAATCATGAACAATCAACCTGATTATGATGTCAGTATTTCTGAAATTCATCATACGAAAAAGCTTGACGCTCCTAGCGGAACAGCAATTTCTTTAGCTAACGATATTATTGATAACATTGACCGTAAAACAAATTGGGTCCTTGATAAAAATAATGACAGAAAAATCTTAAAGATTGAGGCTATAAGAGAAAACGATATCCCCGGGATTCACAGTATTAAATATGAATCAGAAATTGATGAAATAAAGATTTATCACAGCGCAAAATCACGAAAAGGATTTGCTTTAGGAGCAGTTATGGCAGCCGAATATTCAGTAAAAAATAAAGGATTTCTTTCTATGAAAGATTTACTAAATTTTTAAAAATTTTAAATAAATTTAAATATTATTCAAAATGAGACCCTCATTAACCAAAGGTTCTCAAAAGTACATGAATTAAAAACCATAGACCCTAAGGGTTTTTTGAAACCCGTAAGGTCTGAATCAAAATATTGTAAAACAGACTATTAACATAAATGTTATTCAAAATGAAAAAAATACTTGATCAGATTATTAAATTATTAAAAGAGGCCGGTTTAAGAAACAGAATTAAGTTTGGAGCAATATCTTTTATATATCTGCTAACCGTTATATGGATTGGCAACTATTGGTTACTTTTTGGATTAGCTGTTATTTTTGATATTTATATTACAAAAAAAATTCCGTGGGCTTTTTGGAAAAGCAAAAAAAAGGATAAAAAAACACCTGCATGGGTCGAATGGGTTGACGCTTTTATTTTTGCACTTATAGCCGTTTATATAATTAATATATTTCTTTTTCAGAATTATAAGATTCCAACATCTTCGATGGAAAAGACTTTGTTAGTTGGCGACCACCTTTTTGTAAGCAAGTTGAGTTATGGGCCTAGAATGCCTTTTACTCCATTATCTTTCCCTTTAGTACAAAACACATTCCCGATAATTAACACTAAATCATATTTAGAATGGCCAAAATGGGATTACAAACGATTAAAAGGGTTTAATAAAGTTGAGCACAACGATATTGTTGTTTTTAATTTTCCTGCAGGTGATACCGTTCCAATATACAGAACAAACCCGGATTATTATACAACAATTCTTGAGTTTGGTAAAAGACAACTAAATCAAGACCCTTCTCTTTTATATAAAAAAACTTTTAACTCGGAATATGAGCGACGAATGTTTATTAATCAACTAGGAAGAACCGTTGTTCATAATAATCCTGACCAATTTGGCAAAGTGGTTTATCATCCGGTTGACAGACGAGACAATTATGTCAAAAGATGTGTTGCTCTACCTGGCGATACTTTTGAAATAAGAAACAATAGGATACATATAAATGGAATTAAACAAGATGACCCTGACAATATTCAATATAATTATCATTTGATTACTGACGGGACAATGTTAAGCCAAAGGTTTTTTGACAGACTTGAAATATCTAATGCCGACAAAAGAGAAGGTGGAATAGGGCCTCATTATTTACTGCCCCTCACTAAAAATATGGTAGAAAAAGTAAAGGATTATCGTTTTATTAAAACACTTGAAAAAGACGAACACCAGCCTGATGATTCAGGAATCAGAGTTTTCCCTTACAGCAAAAACTACCCATGGAGTAGAGATAATTATGGACCTTTATGGATACCTAAAAGCGGTGAAACCGTTGAGTTAACATTAGACAACCTATTTCTGTACGATAGAATAATTACTGCTTATGAAGGAAATACTTTGAAAGTGGAAGATGGCTACATATATATTAATGGAGAAATAACAAACAATTACACTTTTGAAATGGATTATTACTTTATGTTAGGCGACAACAGGCACAAATCAGCTGACTCAAGGCACTGGGGGTTCGTTCCGGAAGACCATATTGTTGGAAGACCTATATTAACATGGTTATCTTTACATCCTGACAGAAATTTTCCATTAAACATTAGATGGAATAGATTGTTTAAATTAAATACAAAGGATTAATAATTATTGTTTAACTAAAAAAATCTATAAAATATGTCTGTACTTGCAGAATTTGCTATGTTCCCAACTGACAAGGGAGAAAGTGTAAGCAATTATGTCAGTAAAATCATTAAAATGATAAAGGAATCCGGTTTAAACTATAAGCTAACTCCTATGGGAACAATCGTAGAAGCAGAAAGCATTGAAGAAATAACAGAGATAATCAATAAATCATATAAGGTTTTGGAGACAGATTGTAATAGAGTTTACTCTAGTATTAAACTTGATATTAGAAAAGGAGAAAACAACAGACTTGAAAGTAAGGTAAAATCTGTTGAACAAAAAATCGGAAAAGTAAATAAATAAAGAACTAATGCTAAAAAAACAAACGGCAAACTTTATAACCGGATTAAATTTAATCTCCGGATGCATAGGTATTACATTTACCTTTTCAGGAGATTTACATATAGCATCTTATTTTATAATTATTTCAGCAATATTAGATTTTTTTGATGGATTTGTTTCAAGATTATTAAAAACCAACAGTCGTTTTGGGAAAGAATTTGATTCGCTGGCAGACATAATTAGTTTTGGGTTTTTACCTGCTTCAATTATTTATGTATATATGTCTAATAGCTTTTTCTGTTGCATTGATGCTAATCAATATATTGAATTATTATCTTACTCAGCTTTCATTATAGTTATCTTTTCAGCTATAAGACTGGCTAAATTCAATACTGATAAAACTCAAAACAGTTCATCATTTACCGGGCTTCCAACACCTGCGAATGCACTGTTGATAGCATCTATACCAATTATTATTAAATCCGGCAATTTTGACAGCAGCTTATTTAAACTTATATATTATATCTCAAATAGTTTTCTGCATTTACTCATTTTTACGATAATTTCATCAATGTTGCTAACCTCTGGTTTGCGAATGATCGCATTAAAATTCGAATCATACGGTTTTAAAAAGAATTTTCTTAAATACATTCTGATTATTTTTGCTATTATAACATTAATCATTTATAATTTATCAGCAATACCTTTAATAATTATTTTTTATATATTTTTGTCGATTATAAATAATTTTAAAATTAAAAAAGATATTAAGAATTAAAAACAAATCAAAATGCAATATCGTGCCGAAATAAATGTCATGCCAATCAAGGCATTACTTGACCCTCAAGGAAAAGCTGTTGAAAACAGCATGAAAAACCTAAATCTTTCAGAAATAAATAATGTCAGGATTGGGAAACATATTAGTCTTAGTATTGAAGCTAAAGATGAAGAAACTGCAAAAGAAAAAGTAGAAACAGCGTGTAAAAAACTTTTATCAAATCCGGTAATGGAATATTATGAATATGAAATATATAAGGATGTAAAATAACTCAATAAATATAACCTTAACCTAAGCATACCAAAATTATGGCAGAGTTTCATGAAACAGGGAAAAAAGGAGAAGAATTAGCCGCTAACTATCTTGAAAAGAAGGGATATAAAATACTTAATAAAAATTGGAGGTCGGGGCATAATGAAATAGATATTATTGCCGGCAAAGATAATTTTATTGTAGTAGTTGAAGTTAAGACCCGTCGCACAAATTATTTCGGAGAACCTGCAGAGTTTGTTACAAAAGCTAAGCAAAAATTACTTGTAAAAGCTGCTAACTCTTATGTGATACAGAATAAAATAAATGAAGAAGTCAGATTTGATATTATCTCCGTTCTGTATAACAGCAACAACCATAAGATATATCACATTGAAGATGCTTTTTATCCTGCGCTTAGTTAAATTTTGAACAATTTTAATATTTTTTTGTTCAAATGATATAAAAATCATTAATAATCTAATTTCTAATCAAAAAATATAAAAACATGGAAAATGAAAATTTAAAAGAAAATCAAAGTTTGCCTTTAATAGGAGATTCTGCTCCTGCTTTTAAAGCAAAAACTACAATGGGTGATATTGAATTCCCGAAAGATTATAAAGGAAAATGGGTTATTTTATTTAGTCATCCTGCTGATTTTACTCCTGTATGTACAACTGAATTTATGACTTTTGCTACTATGCAGGAAGATTTCAAAAAAATTAATACTGAGTTGATTGGACTTTCAATTGACAGTCTTTATGCTCACATAGCATGGCTAAGAACAATTAAAGAAAAGATAGAATTTAACGGAATGAAAGATGTTGAGGTTAAATTTCCTTTAATAGAAGATCTTAAAATGGAAGTTTCCGGCAAATACGGAATGGTACAGCCCGGTGCTTCTACAACACAAGCTGTAAGAGCAGTATTTATAATTGACCCTGATTCAAAAGTTAGAGCAATATTATACTATCCTCTTTCAACGGGACGTAATATGGATGAGATCAAGCGCATGATAATAGCAATGCAAAAATCTGATAAAGAGGGAGTTGCAACACCGGCTAATTGGAAGCCCGGCGACGATGTGATTGTTCCTCCTCCTGGTTCATGTGGAACAGCTAAAGAAAGAGTAGAGTCAAAAGATGACAAAATATATTGTCTCGACTGGTTTATGTGTTTCAAAAAAGAAAAGTAGATTATATTAATAATAAATTAAAAAAAGGTGTCTGAAATTAAACAGACACCTTTTTTTATTGCAAATCTCAATAACAAATTATCTTTCAGCAATTTCTTTTGCTTTTGTTAAAACTTTATCTAAGCCTTGAACATTTTTTCCTCCTGCAGAAGCGAAAAAAGCTTGTCCGCCACCGCCACCATTTATCTCTTTTGCAAGCTCCTTAATTATATTGCCTGCATGAAAATCTTTATTTTCGGCAATATTGTCGGATAACATAACCAATACCCCCGGCTTATTATCATGAACATAAGCCAACACCAAAAACAAATCATCAATTGCTTTTTTAAGTTCAAAAGCTAAGTTCTTTGCTGTTTTGGGGTCTAGATTAATTCTTTTAGCAATAAAATTAAAATTATTAATTACTTCTTTTTCTTTTACTAACTCTTCTTTAATACTATTTGCCTGAAGTTTTTGATACGACTCAATTTTCTTTTGCAACTTTTCATTATCCGCAATAAGTTGTTCTACAGCTTGTTTAATATTCTTTGGATTTTTAAGAGTTTGGCTAAGATCTTCAATAAGTTCAATTTTTTTATCAATAAATTTTTCAGCTTCATTTCCGGTAACAGCTTCAATTCTTCTTATGCCGGCAGCAATAGCTGATTCTGATACAATTTTAAAAAGCCCTATTTGTCCTGTCCTTTCAACATGAGTTCCTCCACACAATTCTGTTGAATATTCTTTTTCAAAAGATACTACTCTTGTTATATCATCATATTTTTCACCGAATAACGCAGTCGCCCCCATTTTTTTTGCTTTTTCAAGGGGTATCTGTCTGTGTTCTTCTAACAGCAAATTTCTTCGTATCTTTTCATTAACAATATGTTCTACTTTTTTAATCTCTTCTTTAGTAACTCTTTCAAAATGAGAAAAATCAAACCTTAATCTTTTCTCATCAACCAAAGACCCTTTCTGTTGTGCATGATCACCCAAAACGAGTTTCAGTGCAGAATGCATAAGGTGTGTTGCTGTATGATTATTTGCTGTTTTTAAACGTTTTTCGTAATCAACCTTTGCAATTAACTTATCAGGTATATTTTTAAAAAAAGAATCTGTAACGTGAATAATAAGTTCGTTCTCCTTTTGTGTATCAATAACATTTATTTTTTCTTTATCCGAAATTAAAACTCCTCTATCTCCCACCTGTCCACCTGATTCAGAATAAAAAGGAGTTTTGTCAAGGACTATATGATAATTAACTTTATCCTTTACTTTTACTTTTCTGTATTTTAATATTTTTGTTTCAATTTCGAGAAAATCATAGCCATGAAACTCCGTTTCTTTATTTTGGTTGTCAACAATAGTCCAGTCAACTGCTTCTTTAACAGCATCTGCCTTGCTTCTGTTCTTTTGTTTTTGCATATTTTCCTCAAAACCTTTCATGTCAACATCCAAGCCTTTTTCTCTAGCCATCAAACAGGTTAAATCTATAGGAAAGCCATAAGTATCAAAAAGTTCGAATGCAAATTTCCCATCAATAATATTCTTCTTTAAATCATTTTTAACATAATTATCAAACTTATTAATTCCTGTTGATAATGTTTTTAAGAACATTTGTTCTTCATGTTTTATAACTTTAGTAATAAGCTCTTCTTGTTCTTTAACTTCCGGGAAGAACTCACCCATTTTATTAATAAGAACAGGAATAAGTTTATAAATAAACGGTTCAGATACATTCAAAAAAGTATATCCATATCTTACTGCACGTCTGAGGATTCTTCTGATAACATAACCTGCACCGGAATTTGAAGGAAGTTCGCCGTCAGCAATAGTAAACGCCACTGCCCTTATATGGTCTGCAATCACTCTTAATGCAACATCTATATCATTATTTTTTCCATAAAACTTACCTGTTATTTTTTCCAATTCTTCAATATATGGAAGAAAAATATCGGTATCATAATTTGATTTTTTATTTTGAAGCACAGCACAGAGTCTTTCGAAGCCCATGCCGGTATCAACATGTTTATTTGGAAGTCGCTGCAGTTTTCCATCAGCCATTCTGTTAAACTCTATAAAGACCAAATTCCATATTTCAATAACCTCAGGGTGGTCTTTATTAACAAGATTAACTCCGTCATGCTCGAGTCTTTTTTGTTCATCACGAATATCCACATGAATTTCAGAGCAAGGACCACACGGTCCGGTATCTCCCATTTCCCAAAAATTATCTTTTTTTGAAGCATATAAAATTCTGGATTCGGGAATTATCTGTTTCCAAATATTATAAGATTCTTTATCAGGCAATAAATTATTCTGTTTATCTCCTTCAAAAACGGTAACATAAAGTCTTTCTTTTTCAATATGATAAACATTTGTAAGTAATTCCCATGCCCAATTTATAGCTTCTTCTTTAAAATAATCTCCAAAGCTCCAATTTCCCATCATTTCAAACATAGTATGATGGTAGGTATCACTACCTACTTCTTCAAGATCATTGTGTTTCCCGGAAACTCTGAGACACTTTTGTGTATTAACAACTCTTTTATGCTCTGCCTTCTTATTATCAAGAAAAATATCTTTAAATTGATTCATCCCGGCATTTACAAACATTAAAGTCGGGTCATTTTTCACAACTATTGGAGCCGATTTTGAAACATAATGCCCCTTTTTTTCGAAAAAATTATAAAAGAGTTCTTTTATTTTTTCTGATTTCATTTTAAAAAACAGTATTTTTACGGATGAAAAATTAAAATAAAATATTTGTCAAATTTAAATTATTTTTGTTAGTTTTGTACAATGTAAACAAATTATAATATTTTTAACTTATTTATATCAATAATTGATAAACAAAATATTAACTTTGCATTTTTAAAAAATCAACATATATTTTTGTTATTTGTAGGTGCAAAGGTATAAAATGTGTTTAGTTTTATGAGTAAAAAAATAAAATATAAATTTAACACAAAATCATTATCTGTCGAGAAAGTTCAAGAAACTTTTTGGGATAAGATTAAAAAAGTGTTACGTATATCTTTAGCAGGGTTAATTTTTTCTGTTATTGTATTAACTATTGGCTACACTTTTTTCGAATCACCCAAAGAGCAAATGCTTCGCAGAGAAGTTAGTCAACTTGAATTTCAATATGATATTGCTCATGAAAGGATTGATAAACTAAACAAAGTTTTGGAAGATATTCAAAATCGTGATGACCATATATACAGGGTAATATTTGAAGCAGACCCTATCCCACGCACAGTTAGGGAGGCAGCTTATGGTGGAGCTGAACATTACACTGATTTGAGAGGATTTGATAATGCTGAACTTATAAAAGGATTACACGAGCGTATTGACAAATTAGCGAGACAGCTTTATGTTCAATCAAAATCTTATGATGAAGTTTTTGAGATGGCTAAAAACAAAGCTGATATGCTAGCTTCTATACCTGCAATAATACCTATTGAAAGAGGAAAAGAAAGAGTTATATCAGGTTTTGGCTACAGAATACATCCTATTTATAAAACAATGAGAATGCATAGAGGGGTGGATTTTTCTGCTCCTACAGGAACTCCTATATATGCTACCGGTAACGGCACAGTTACAAGAGCTGAAAGAAACAGGCATGGTTATGGTATTATGGTTAAAATTGACCATGGCTATGGATATAGAACTCTCTATGCTCATATGAGCAGACTTAATGTTTCTACAGGTCAGGAAGTTAAAAGAGGTGAGATTATTGGATATGTAGGAAGCACCGGCGTTTCAACAGCGCCTCATTTACATTACGAAGTCATTAGAAATGGAAGACATGTTAATCCCGTAACATATTTCTATAATGACTTAACACCTGAAGAATTTGAATATATTATTGAAAAAGCTTCAAGGATAAATCAGTCATTATCATAAAAAATAAAACCAATTAATTATTTTCACAGTCAGCTAAAGACATTTGAAATATCTGTGCAATATTATCTTTGGTTTTTTCAACAACCTCGTTTATATCAATCTCCTCGCCCAATTCTTTTTGAATTGAAGTCACTTTTTTATCTGTATAACCACATGGGTTTATATAACCAAAATATTCTAATTGTGGGTTAACATTAAATGCAAAGCCATGCATAGAGACCCATCTGCTTGTTCGAATACCAACAGAGCATATTTTTCTTACTTTTACTGGATTTAATGGGTCTAGCCAAACTCCTGAAGCTCCTTTAATTCTTTCTCCTTTTAAACCATAACACTTCAATGTATTTATAATTGACTCTTCTATATTATAAACGTATTTATGCAAGCTTAAGGAAAAATTTTCAAGATCAAGAATAGGATAACCAACAATTTGTCCCGGGCCATGATAAGTAATATCACCTCCCCTATCTGTTTTATAAAATGTGGCATTCTTTGCCTTTAACTCAATATGATTTAGTAACATATTACTATCCGAACCACTTTTACCTAAAGTGTAAACATGAGGATGTTCTACAAACAACAAATAATTGGGAGTTGGCTTTTGCAAACTATTTTCTGAATTATTCCTGTTCTCTGTTTTAATATTGATTATTTTATCAAATAACTCTCTTTGAATGTCTAAAGCTTCTTTATAACCTTTTACTCCTAGATTTTTAAAATAAACAATTCGATTATTATTGCTCATCTCTTTATTTCTGTATTAAAAAGTAGATTAAATATTAAAAGATTTGTGCTTAGGTATTTTTTGGATGCGTATTTTGATTATCTCCTTTTAATTTTTCGTCGGAGAATACTCTTTTATGGAAAACTATTAAGGTCAAAGCTCCTATAGTAATTGCCATATCAGCAATATTAAAAACAGGTTTAAAAAAAACAAATCTTTCTCCTCCTCTTATTGGGAACCATTCCGGCAATGTTGTGTTAATTACGGGTAAATATATCATATCTACTACTTTCCCATGTAGAAAAGCGCCGTATCCGCCTCCCTCAGGCATAAACTGTGCAACTGTAAAGTAACTTTCCGAGAAAAGCAATCCATAAAAAGCGCTATCAATCATATTACCAATAGCTCCGGCAAGAATTAAAGATATGCAAACTATCAAAAGTTTGTTTGATTTTTTTTTAACCAACCCAAACAAATACCATGATATGAATATTATTGCAAATACTCTAAATAAACTTAAAAACACTTTACCATATTCTCCCCCAAACTCCAATCCAAATGCCATTCCATAATTTTCGGTAAAATGAATAACAAACCAATTCCCTGCAATCTGTATTGATTCACCAAGCGACATATTGGTTTTAACCCATATTTTGCTTGCCTGATCAATAATTAAGACCAGAGGAATAACTATTAAAGGTATATTTTGCTGTTTAATCTGCAAGCCCCTTATTATTTATTTTTGGTTCAACTTTGCTTCAATACTCAAAGTAGCATGAGGCACACTTCTCAGTCGCTCTTTACTAATAAGCTTACCCGTTTCCCTGCAAACACCATAAGATTTGTTTTCAATTCTAATAAGTGCATTTTCAAGATCACGAATAAATCTTCTTTGACGCGAAGCAAGTTGACTATTTTCCTCTTTAGATAACACCTGAGAACCCTCTTCCAAAATCTTAAAGGAAGGCGAAGTATCGTTTGTATCATTCTCATTTTGAGTTGTATATGCTTCCGTAAGCACTTTTAACCCATTTCTTGCTTCTTCAAGTTTTTTAAGAATAATCTCTTTGAACTCCTGAAGTTCTTCATCAGAGTATCTTGTTTTTTCTCTATTACTTGTCATGGCAAATTAATTTTGGTTATTTATTTATTTTTACTGGTTTCTTTTATAATGCTAATGCAAATATTAATATTATCGGTTAATTCAACTTCATCAACTATTGAACCATTTTCAAAATTTTCTACTTGTTCAAGCTTAGTCGCTAAAGTTTCAGAACAAATATAATCAAAATTTTTGACAATTGCATCATAAATTTCATTATGCTTTTGAATAGTAACTTCTATTTTATCAGTTACTTCAAAACCTTTATCTTTTCTGAGGTTTTGTATCCTGTTTACTAACTCCCTTGCAATACCTTCACTCATAAGGTCATCCGTTATTGTAATATCAAGAGCAACAGTAATATTACCTTCATTTGCAACAAGCCATCCCGGTATATCTTCAGAATATATTTCCACATCATCTAAACCTATTGTTACATTTTCCCCGTCAACATTTAACTCGTAAGTTCCCTCTTCCTCTATTTTTTTGATATCCTCTTGCCGGAATCCTGAAATAATACCGGCTATTTTCTTCATTAGCTTTCCATAGCGTGGCCCCAAAGATTTAAAATCCGGTTTAATTTTTTTAACTAGGATGCCTGAAGTATCGGTTATAAACTCAAGCTCTTTTACATTAACCTCTGTTAAAATTAAATTCTCAACATCTTTAATTTGTTTTTCAAATTTTTCATTTAACAAAGGAATCATAATTTTTTGCAGTGGTTGTCTAACTCTAATGTTAACTTTTTTACGAAGAGAAAGAATCATTGAGGATATTTTTTGCGCAAGCTGCATTCTTTCTTCAAGGTCATTATCAACCATTTGCTCTTCCGCTTCCGGAAACTTTATTAAATGCACAGAAGGTTCGCTATAACGTTTTGTAATTTTATTTAAATCTAAAAACAAACGTTCAGCAAAAAATGGAGCTATCGGAGCTATTAACTGAGAAATTGTTTCAAGGCATTTATATAATGTTTGAAAAGCAGATATTTTATCTTCCGAGTAATCTCCTTTCCAAAATCTTCTCCTGCATAATCTCACATACCAATTACTTAAATGGTCATCAACAAAAGTCTGAATATACCTACCGGCTCTTGTTGGCTCGTATTCTTCATACGCTACATCAACATTTTTAATAAGAGTATTTAATTCCGAAAGTATCCATCTGTCAATTTCCGGTCTATTGTTTAGAGGAACTTCTTTTTCCGAATATCTAAATCCGTCAATATTTGCATAAAGTGCAAAAAATGCATAAGAATTATATAATGTTCCGAAAAATTTTCTTTGAACTTCAGCTACTCCATTCACTTCAAATTTAAGATTATCCCATGGCTGAGCATTTGTTACCATATACCATCTTGTAGCATCGGCTCCATAGTCTTCGATTGTTTTAAAAGGGTCTATTGCATTACCCAGTCTTTTAGACATTTTGTTGCCCTTTTTATCTAAAACTAACCCGTTAGATACAACGGTTTTATATGCTACGGAATCAAAAAGCATAACAGCTATTGCGTGTAATGTGAAAAACCAACCGCGTGTTTGGTCAACACCTTCGGCAATAAAATCAGCAGGAAAATTCTCTTCAAACTTTTCTTTATTCTCAAAAGGATAATGTAATTGCGCATACGGCATTGCTCCTGAATCAAACCAAACATCTATCAAATCTGACTCCCTATACATTTTTTTTCCTGTCTCGGAAACAAGTATGATATTATCAACAAATGGTCTGTGCAAATCAAATAATTTGTAATTATCATCACTTTGACTATCAGGATCAACCTCTTCAAGCGGATTTTCATTCATAAATCCTGCTTCAACAGATTTATTTATTTCTTCTTTAAGTTGTTTTACAGAGCCAATAAATATTTGCTCGTTTCTATCTTCGGTTACCCAAACAGGGAGAGGGATACCCCAAAATCTTGAACGTGACAAATTCCAATCTTGCAGATTTTCGAGCCAGTTTCCAAAGCGACCTGTTCCGGTTGATTCGGGTTTCCACTTAATTTGCTTATTCAACTCAATCATCCTGTCTTTAAGCTTTGTTGTACGAACAAACCATGAATCAAGAGGGTAATACAAAATTGGCTTATCAGTCCGCCAACAATGAGGATAAGAGTGATCGTATTTTTCCGTTTTAAAAACTTTATTTTCTGATTTTAGTTTGATGATTATATCAATATCTGTTGGTCTGTCTTCTTTTGAATTGAAATCTGGGTCATAATCAGGTTTAACGTATCTTCCGGCAAACTCTCCCATCTCTTTTACGAATTTCCCTTGTTTATCAACCATAGTCAAGGCACCAAGATTATATTCTTTACCGATTTTCATATCATCGGCTCCAAAGCTCGGTGCAAGATGGACAACCCCCGTACCGTCTTCAATAGTAACAAAATCAGCTAAAACAACCCTGAAAGGATCTCCATCCTCAGGCTGAGCATAAGGCAAAAGCTGCTCATAACGGATATTTTCAAGTGCTTGTCCTTTATACTTTTCAATAATCTTAAATGGAATATCTTTATTCCCCGGCTTAAAATCATCAAAATTCTTATCTTTATTTTCATCTTTAAAATATGCATTTATTCTATCCTCAGACAAAATCACATAACAAATATTTCCCGTAAAAGGATTAACAGTTTTGACTTTAACATATTGTAAATTTTTGTTAACCGCTAAGCCTGTATTACTAGGCAAAGTCCATGGTGTTGTTGTCCATGCCAGTAAATAAACATTTTTATCATTTTCTTCAAACAAAAACTCCGATTTTTTATCTCTAACAACCTTAAACTTGGTTGTCAGTGACGGGTCTTTTACCATCTTATAACATCCCGGTTGGTTTAATTCATGAGAACTTAAACCGGTTCCGGCAGCAGGCGAGTACGGCTGAACAGAATAACCTTTATATAGCAATCCTTTATCATACAGCTGTTTTAAAAGATACCATACAGATTCAATATATTTATTATCAAATGTAATATAAGGGTCACCCATCTCTAACCAATATCCCATTCTTCGTGTCAAATACTCCCATGAATCCTTATATTTCATAACATCTACTCTACAAGAATTATTAAACTCTTCAATGGAAATATTTTCACCAATATCCTCTTTTGTAATTCCAAGCATTTTTTCAACACTAATTTCTACCGGCAACCCATGCGTATCCCAACCTGCTTTTCGTTGAACGAGATACCCTTTTTGAGTTTTATATCTGCAAAAAATATCTTTTATAGTTCTTGCCATAACATGATGAATTCCCGGCATCCCATTAGCCGAAGGAGGTCCTTCGTAAAAAACCCATGGTTTGGAATTTTCAAAAAACTCAACACTTTTTTCAAAAATCTTTTCTTCGTCCCAGTATTTAAGTATCTCATCCCCTATACCGGGAAGATTCAATTTCTTATATTCAGGATATTTCTGCATATTGCAATATTATTATTTTATATATTCCTAAAACCCAATAAAATGGCAAAAATATATAAAATTTGCTTACTATAAACAGGTTTTATAAAATCTTTTTTTTATACAGATTTTTTTAGTTAAAAGAGGGGAAAGTTTTTAAAGGAGAAAGTTTGATAAAAAAGTTCACGCTAAGGTCGCGAAATAATTAAATGTGAAAGTTCGCAAAGGGTTTAGTTTTTTTAATTATTGCAAGGATTTTATAATAGTTATTTTTTTCTTTTGCGACCTTCCCGTATGCTTTTCTTTTGCGGGCTTTGCGTGGGACAAAAGTAGAAAGTGGAAAGTAAAAAGTGAAAAGCAACCAAGTCTTCTTACATGACCTGACATGCCTTACATGGTTAATATTTTTTTATCGGACTTTTTATCATCTCTTTAATCCATAATTAAAACCCTTTTTGTTTTTACGCTTTTATCGCTGATTATTTTCATAAAATAAACACCTTGTTTCAACTCGTTGATATTTATTTCAGTACTAAATGCATCAATTACATATTTTCCTGCTATTTTTCCGTTGATGTTTATCAGCTTGATCTGACTTATTTTTTGATTAGATTCAACAATAAACTTATCGCTTGCAGGATTTGGGAAAACTGATACTTCAATGGGATTTTCTTCTTCTACGATGTTTGTTATTTTTTTCATCTTAATTTCTACTAATGTATCACCACTTAATTCTATTTCTCCGGTAACAGTTTTATATCCATCTAAACTTACTTTGTAGTCATAAAAGCCATGATGAAGCTCAAAAAAAGTGAGACCATTTATATTAGTGGTTTTGGTTAAAGAATCATTACAAACGTTAACAATATCAACCACTGCATCAGCCAAAGGAGAATAGTCTGAAGCATCTGTAATGCTAAAAGTAATTGAAGGTGATGGTACACACCATTCTAATTCTACATGTATATGATGATTCCAAACGCCATTTAAATCAGGGAAAATTTCAGAAAGGGTAGTCCAATCATTTTCTTCGGAATATCTACCCATCATTATCATTTCTCCTTTGCCGTTATCGGGTTTTTCTTCAATTTCAGTATCAATTCCGGCAGGATAAATACCCTCTCCCGGATCATACCATTCAACACCAAACCAAAGATCTTGACATAGTTTAATTTCACAGAAAGCAGTTAGGTAAACTTCATTAAAAGCATTTGGAACAGGAGTAAATTGTTCAAATGCACATTCTGTTAAGTTATCTCTATCAGGACCTTGCCAAATTCTGGCGACAACATCACCTTCCGGCAGATCCCAAACTCCAATTCTAACTGCTGTTATTATCCCACCAACATAAGGTTCAAGTTCATCCCAATCCCAATATACAGCAGATGTCCACCATCCTTCCGTATCAAATCCGACCGAATCGGTCATCACGCCGGTATCCCACCTAAACCATTCGCCATCTTTATTTATATTAAAGTCAACAGAAGGGTTGCTCTTTTTAGCTCTTTCAATGGTTTGTGAAAATCCGGTATTTGTGATCAAGAGGAATATGATCAATTTTAATATTATTAAGTTGTGTGTTAATGATTTCATGATTTGTTGGTTTTGTTTTATCAAAGATAGGCAGAATATCTTAAAAGAGATAATTTTTATAAGTTTTTTTCTAAATTAAAAGATGTGTGTTCTTTTTTAAGAGCTATCTTTGCTGTTAGTTGATAATCAGCTTTTCAGAATCCAAAAGAATATCTTTTTTATCAAACACCTGGATTAAATATAGTCCACTGTCATAATCACTCAAATTGATAGTAATTTCATTATCAATATTTGTAAATGTTTCAATTTTATTACCTGCAATGTCAGTGATCGTTAACTTTAAGTTTGTTTGGTAATCCAAATTGACACTGACTGTCACTATATCTTTTGCCGGATTAGGAATTAAAGTCAAAATATCTTGTTTGTCGGCATCCGTTTTTTTGATGGATGTTGTATAACCACAAAAACAGCTATCTCCATAAGGATTATTCAAATAAAGTATTTCGTCATTATGTTTGAAACATGCAAAATTATAGTAATCTCCTCCATCTGAAGTAGAATAAATAAAAGGATTAAATAATCCATACCCATACTGCATAATACTCCCTATACCCTCAATCCATCGGAATTGACAGCCATAGTAATTTTCTAGAACCCAGCTTTTTCTATACTCCTGATTATTGAGTATAAACGAATCAATTTCAGTAACAAACTTACAATGAGTTAATTCATCAAACCATACATCGTTTACAGCTATTAAAGCACCTATGTCGTAACAAATAGTATCGCCAACTTCAAGGCTAAAATCATATAAAATAGATTCCGGGAAACCGGGAATTTTTGCAAAAACCTGTTTTTTATCATTTTCCCTTATGGCAGCAAAATAACTGTTGTCAGGGTCTGAAATTATGGTATCAGACATCTCATAAACTTTAGAATATTCAACAGAATTAATTATGGTATCGCCATAAATTGCATACCTAAAACTCCATATATCATCGGTATTTATGCTATAACCAACTGTGTGCCAAGCGGCATTTGACACAGGAAATTTATGGTAGTCTTGGCTGACACAACTTACAGATGAATTTAATATATTGATTGCATTATAGCCGGGGTCAACTGTAAAATCAAACTGTCCGAGTAATATAGTATCATTATTTATATCACTATTTGCTCTATGAAAAACGTTGAGAATGTAAGATCCTGAATTGAAATAACCTATCTCCAGTTTTATGTTTTTATTATGCATTCCGCAATCGAATGCCACATTTTCATTAATTTCATATAAATTTATTGTATCTTCGACAATATCAAGGTAAAATTCCATTTCTGCTGCACAATCTAAAAGTATGTCATGATCAATAATTAAGACATTATCAACCACTTCTATTGAGAAATCAATATCTTCATAACTTTTTTGAGGTATTGCATTGATTGTTGTTACGCATAATAATATGCAGAATGTTAATTTTTTCATAACTGAAAATTTTTGTGATAAATATAATATCAAAATTAATAATAATAACTCTTCTTTCCAAATTATTTAACAAAACCCGTTTT
>PWLF01000173.1 GCA_003559475.1 Bacteroidales bacterium | reverse complement strand
GGCCCACTCGATTTTTGCTTCCTGCATCATTTTTTCGTTTTTCATTTTCTTACCCCTTTTCTTAAGGAAATTTTTATTTTTTCAACCTAAGTTAATTATAAACTGTTTCCCTTTAGTTGTCAATACTTTTTATAAAAGTTTTTTATTTATTTTTAAACCTATCTACTACCGCTTGTGGGTTACTTACAAATTTTGGAAGAAATATTTCGTTACTGTCAACCAAGCGCTCAACATCTTCGTCAGTTCCTGGGTAACCATAACCTCCAGTAAAATCCTTAGAAATTATATCTGTTACCTCTAACCAGCCAAACAATAATCTTCTTAACATGCTTGGGTGAACTAAGGGAAAGGCAAGCTTTGAAACATTTAATCTCTCGTTGGCTGATTTTACCCTTATGGTTAATTTGAACCTTTCTCCCATATCTTCGCAACTCCAGATTATATTCAGATTAACTCTCACCCCAGTTGCTTCAATTTCTCTTACAATTTTTAGCGCTTTAATGCTTTCCTCTATAATCTCCCTCTGGTTAACACCAGCATTGTAACTAATATTCTTATTTATAGTAACCACTCTTTGCTTCTTCATTACTGTTTTCTGGTTTATCATGGCTGTAGGGACGCCCTGCAAATATCTAGGAACCGAGCAATTTCCGCCTACCACATCATAAACGCTTCTTCGGCTTCTCTGATTAGCAATATTTTTAATTTCTACCTTCAATTTATCCTCTATTTTTTTTGCCATCCCATTCCATCCATACTTGAAAAGGTCTACCGCTTCTTCAAAACTGCTTGTGCCTGTAAAATCTTCCCGCCCTTTTATCTTAGAGCTAAGTGTTGACCCTTTAAAAACTGAATTAACTTCCTTAGTTGTGATAAACCTATAAAATTCTTCTAAACTATTGAAATGTTGCTTTACTATCTTTACCATTTTGCTTCCTCCTCTTTAGGAATTTTTTAACCTAATACCATTATAAACCATTACTTTAGTAAAGTAAACCTTTTTTTATATATTTTTTATTATTTTTTTAAGTTTATTCCATTTCATCTTATTACTATAATTATCTTTAAAAAATTCCTGCATCTTTCTCACATTATTATCGTAGTTAGAATTATACTCTGTAACGAGCACCCCAATATCCGAAAAGTTTTCAAAGAATAGTAGTCCGCAATCTTGTTCTATTAAAGGTTTATTATTAATCTCCATTTCATTACCAAACTTATTGGTTAAAATAATTGGGGTTCCCAACGCTATTGATTCTAACATAACATATTCCAGAGAAGCTTTAAAAGAGCCTTTTCCATAATTATTAAACCTATAGGGTAGAATTAAGTATTCAGCTAAACTTAACCTAGGTAACATTTCTTCTAATAAATAGCTGGGAAATAAGTGTATTTTACTAGTATCTTCTAAATTAAAGTAATTAGTATAATCCCCGTAAATTTTAATATGAGGCTTTAATTCTTTCTTCTTAATATCTTCACAAATTATCGCTAAAATACCAATAGTAGAGCTTAATTTGTGGTCTTTCCACTTAAACCATCCACCTTCGCAAGTATACACATATCCTTCTGGAAGCTCTCCCTCGCCAAAAGCTTTTATAAAATGGTGATAACCTTTAAAGTTTGCAAACCTTCCTACAAAACTAATTCTCTTCTGTTTATCTTTAAAGGGGACATTGAGGCTTTTATAATCTTCCCTATCATAATCAAAAAAATTTACATCCGCATTAAAACAATTTTTAGCCCCTAAACTTAAAATATTTTTATAACAACTATGTTCTGGAGAAACTAAGGTTATAACCCCATCCACATTCTCTAAAATCTCCTTTGTAACCCAACCCCTTGTAAACATTGTTTTATTTCTATCAATAGCAAATAATATCTTTTTTATTTTTAATTTCTTTAGCATACGCGTATAATCATTATAATGTTTACTTTTATGTGCGGGCCCAGTAAGTATAATTAAGACATCAAAATTATCTTTTAGTTTATTGTATAATTCTTTAAAACTCTTAAATATTACAAAAGAATCGTTTTTGCGCTCCTTTAAACCAGAACCACTAGAGAACATTTTAGTCTCCATATAAAATATGGTCGCCTTCTTTTTTAAAAAATTCTCTGTTTCCTGAGCTAAAGTAGTCCCTCCACAATTATCAAGCCCAGAACCTAATAAAAAAGCTATTCTCATTATTTTCACTCCTCTAACTTTAGCTTTTGTTTTTCTTTAGGAATAAATCCATATAAAGCCATACAAGCCGAATCCGCCGCATCATCATCAAATTTTTGTAAACCTCTAGGGCTTTTATATTCTAAATCGAATCCAAGCTTTTTAACAAACTTTATAGACTCTAACTTTTTATCTTCTTTCTTGCTCTTACTACTACCTAATACTTGAGCTTTCCAGCTTCGAGTGTCTACAGAATAAACACTTATACCAAACTCGTATGCTGTGTCTACTATTACAGAAATTAGCGCTCCTGTCCCTTTGATGTAATCCATACTTATAAAGCTTTTCTTTTTAGCATCTTTTCCAGCAGAAAATGTTCGTATACGCTCACATATTATAAGCGCCTCAGTCGCCTTGTGCTGATTCTTTTTAATTATATATGATAACATATCTCCGAGCATTTTTCGTTTAACTGGCTTCACCCTGGCGCCCCTAAAGTCAATGCTAGAGACCTTCCTCAGCTTCCCATCTACTGCTATACTAATACCAGTTCTTGTATATGATTGGTCTACCCCTATAACCATTTTTTTATATAACAAGTTTAACCCTTCCCATCCCTAAGTCCCAGCAGGCGTCACGCATATTACATTCTTTAGCTCTCTTAATATTATCCCTTTTGCACAACCTTTTAACCATTTTCTTTTTATTTTGGAACCTCTCCTTATATACCTGAATATATTCTAGGCGCTCTATATAAGTATCAAGTTCTGCTGGGTCATGTTCAGCTATATAAATTTTAAAGCTTTGGTCATTCTTATCTTCTACTAATACAAACCCTCTATGAATCCCAGTTAAATACATGTAAAATTTTAACTGCTTCATTCCTCCGGGGTGCGAGTTGGCCTTCTTAAAAGTAAAAGTATTTTGTGACTTAATTTCTACCACATACCTTTTTTTGCCTATTCTAATTATGGCATCTGGGGTATAACTTAAATCATATTCTGGCCAAAATAAACTACGGTCCATATCTTCCGCTTTCCCTAAACCACCCCTAATAAAAAGTCTCTGCCATTTCTCTCCAATAAAATTTCCTTCTTCAAATAATCTTTTTAAACCAATAGGTATGTTTTCGCCCTGTATTTGTTTATAAAATAGACTTAAAACTTGTTGTCTATAACAAAACTCTTTCTCCGAAGCTAACATTGAGCTTGCATGTAGTCCATATCTATCTCCGTTTTTCTGTTTATATTGCATCTTTAACATTTTTATTTCTTCTTCTGGATTTGGCTCACAAAAGAATAGTTTATTTAGTGTTTGCTCAACTACAAGTAACTCTGTATTAGCCTTTATCCCTTTCCTCTCTTGCTTTATTTTATCTAGAACCCCCATTTTATTCTCCTTCCCATTTATAGGTAATCACTTCAGAACTTAAGTTACTCAACTCTTCCTCTGTCAAATTATCACTTATTAACCTAGTGTGCATCTTATTTCCCGAAGCGTTCTCGTCCCTCATATACTTCTGCGGTAAAGTGCTAAAATAACAAGAACCTGGATAACCATCCAAACTACCATAAAAACCAAAAAATCTATTATCCACCACGCATTAACTCCTTTCGAATTGGTTTTATATCATCAAAACTAACAAATCCTTTATGGAAAAACATAGGGATTTCTGCTTCCCCCATTGGGTTACATACTTTGCTTTTAACTATCTTTGTTTTCATAATTATTCCTACCCTCTCCTTTTCTGCTGAATTTCTTGGGTCTTTGTTAGGAATATCTATCCATGTTCGTCTAGCTACCTGAATCCTAATACTTGAATAATGTCGAATAGCCCAGCCTCCGGGGGTATCTGTTTTATCTCCAAACATCACGGCGTCCATTTTAGCCCTTACCTGATTTATTAATATAATTGTAGTCCCCGTAAACTCTATTATTTCCTCTAATTCTGGTAAAGCTCTTTCAAATAAACGAGCAACACCACCCCTAGCGGGTTGTCCCTCTAAATCTTTCCTAGCTTTATCAGAATCTGCCTTTGGTTTACAAGCAGGAACAGAATCAATTATAATCAAAGGAACCCCTGATTGTGCAAACTTCAAAGTTTTATTAAGTGCTTGCTCTCCATACTTAGCTCTATATACTATCATTTGTTTAGTATTACCAAACATTTTCGCCCTCTCTGAATCAAAAGTTCCTTCTATAGGAATATAAACACCTAATTCTTGTAGACTCATTAAATGATAACCCAAGCTAGTTTTTCCGCTAGATTCCGGCCCAAATATCTCTACTATTCTTCCTTCTGGGATTCCTCCTCCAGTAATATAGTCTAAATCTTCAATACCCGAAGTCCACCTTTTAATCTTTAAGTTTGATTTTTTAGAACCTAGCTGAAATATTGAACCTTCTCCCTCTTTAGAATCTATCTCTTTACAGAGTTTTAATATTTGTTGTTTATTAGTTTTAGCCAATTAACCATTCACCCCTTTAGCATATAAAGCGCTATTATATTTAACCACTCTTTTTAAGTATCTATCTTTATTAAACTCTAGAGACCCAGCATCTATTAGCGCATTAATAACCCTTTTATTCACAGTTCTCTTAGGAAGCCTCCCTATAAAATCTTCATAACAAGAATATTTACCATTTTCTTTCCTTTCAGATTCAATAATTGAGGCCGCTTTTTCCCCAACCCCTTTTATATTTAATAACCCTTGGGCTATGGCTCTATCTTCTTCTATTGTCACCATTTTATATTGCGCACCAAAATTAACATGAGGCAACATTATAATATTTCCGCCCTTTACCGCTTGAATTTCAAACCTAAACAAATCTTGCTCTTTTGCATATTTTAAAGTAATTAACCAAAATAACTCTGGGTAATAAACTTTATAATACATCTGCTTAATACTAACAACACCATAGCCTGCCGCGTGCCCTTTGTTAAAAGAATAAATTAACAGGGTGCTGAATATACGGTCAGCGTCCTCTTTTGAATAGC
>PWLF01000255.1 GCA_003559475.1 Bacteroidales bacterium | reverse complement strand
TAAATGTATAGATGTTTTATCACGCTTAACGATTGTTTGTTCGCCAATGTCAATATCATTAAAGATTTTCTTTGATTCAAAAGAAGGTTTATTATCTTTATCAACTTCAGAACTTGATATTTGCTGCAACTTTTCTTGATTATGTTGCTTTGAAAAGTTTTTGTTGCGAAGAGGGTTTCCTTTATTTTCTAATATTCTCATGTCTTGTCCGTGCAAAATATGAGAAAAGAAAAGAATAAAAATGAATAGTATGCTTGCAAAATTTTTCATAATTAAACAGTATTTGTTAATACTTTTTTATATATTATAATATACAAATATACGAAACATTTGATAAAATGATAAATTTTGTGCCAGACAAAGGTAGGACAATATTGAGTTCGTATTTTACGCAATTATGCTTTTAAGTAATTGAAAATCAGTTTTAAAGGGTAGTTTTGGTAAAAAATAATTGAATAAGAAAAATTAATTTAGATTTTTTATTTTTCAAAAAAGAACTTTAGCTAAAAAGATATTAATAAAAAAAGCACCCTTAGAATCTCTTGTTTATTTGAAATTATGCAAACAAAAATTATAACTACTACTGTTTAGGTAATAAAATAAAAAACATTGAATATATCCCTACATTACAATGCATAAACAAAGAGATTCCGATAGGTGCATTTTATATATCATGGTTTAACAATTAAAATTTATTATATAAGTTCT
The DNA here is from genome assembly GCA_003559475.1 of Bacteroidales bacterium. GTDB lineage: Bacteria > Bacteroidota > Bacteroidia > Bacteroidales > UBA7960 > PUKZ01. The sequence goes on along the minus strand of PWLF01000255.1, from coordinate 4,463 downwards.
ATATTAAATTAATATTTTAATATTTTCATATTTTTAATTTGTGAAAACAAAAGTAATAAAAAAACAATAATTTTTGCAAAAAAAGCAAGGACAAAGATGAGACAGATTGTTTTTTTTAATATTATTAATAAACGTCTTGTGTTTTCTTTTTTGTAAATTTTATGAGTTATTCTTAATGTTTATTCAAAAATATCAATTTAAGACAATTTTATATTAAAAAAATCACTATTGTCCGGTTAAAATCTCGGATAAAATTACTTTTGTCGGACATTACTGTAAAAAAATAATAAAAAAATTAAATTTCAGTGAGGTAGTTTCTAATATCTGAATTAGAATCCAAAGACATTTTCTTTTTTAATCTATATAATCGTTTATTAACTCCTGACATTGAAACATTCATCATTTGGGCTATTTCTTTAAGGCTCAGATTAATTTTGAGATATGCGCATACCTTAAGGTCACTTTGAGTTAGATCCGGATGTTTTTCTTTTAATTTTTCAAAAAAACCGGTATTTACTTTTTCAAAATGCAGTTTGAATTGTTCCCAATCAGTATCTAAGTTGATATTGTTTTCAATTTTGCTGATAAGGGTTTTAATAGATTTTGTATTTGTTTCTTTATTATCATTTGAGATATTTATGAGTGATTCCTGGATTTCAGATAATGTTTTGTTTTTATTTAAAAGATGCATAGTTGAAGTAACAAGTTCTCTATTTCGGTGTTCAATATCAGCGATATATTTATTTTTTTGGTGTTGATTAATTTCTTGTTGCATTTCTAATTCTCTTTCAAGCATATCTTTATCAGCTTTTTGCTTTTGTCTTTCAAGGTTATTAAGTTTTTCTTGTTGTTCGTAATATTTTTTATTACTCTTAAGAAGTTTGTTTTTAATCTGAAAGAAGTAAAAAAGTAGTATAGATATTATTAATAGTGCTCCAATAGCAATAAATAAGAGCTGTGTTTGATTTTTTTTGATTTCGGCTTCTTTTTTAAGTAGGCTAATTTCTTTATCTTTTCTTTCAGTTTCATATTTAATATTCAATTCAGATATTATGGTTTTAGTATTTTCATCAATAATATTTCTTTGTAAATCAGAGTATCTTTTATAATAATTAAGAGCATTTTTATAGTCTCCTATTTAAGCATAAACAATTGATAACGCTTCAAGATCATTAGCTTTAGCAAGCAAGTTTCCGATTTTTTTTCTTATTTCAAGGCTTTTTTTCAAAAGAGCTATAGCGTTTTGATAATTGTTAGCTAGTTTAAATAATTTAGCTTCTTGGCCATATACATTGGCGATTCCGTGCTTATTGTTGATGTCTTTAAATAGCTCAAGGGATTTGTCTAAATATTGTCTTGCAGAGTTATAATTGTTTTGTCTTTTATAAAGTATTGAAGTATTATAATATGCAGTTGCAGCTTCATGTTTTCGGTTTTCATTTATAAAAATATTTAAAGCTTTATTCATATAATATATAGCACTTTCTTTATCACCCATATCCATATAATGTGTAGCCATATTGTTGTAAACATTAGCTTTTCCTAAATCATAATCAATCTCTTGAAATTTTTCTATAGCAAGTTCATAATAGTTTATTGATTCTTTATTAAGATTAAGTTCGCTGTATATTACTCCAAGATTATTATATATATTTGCAATTCCTGCCTTATTATTAGCTTCTTCATATATTTTTAAAGCTTGATAATAGTAGTCGGCAGCTTCTCCAAATTTGCTCCTGGCTTTGTTTATCAAACCTAATCTGTTTAATGCTGAGGCAATTTCATTATCCTCATCGGTTTTTAAAATTTCATGGTATGAGTTTTTAAAACAGATAAATGCAGAATCGAGATTTCCTTGATAGTAGTGTGAATTAGCTATATTAACCCAAGCATTTGACACTTTTTTAGGATTATTAATTCGGTTCCCTAAATACATCGCACTATCAGCGTATTGTCTTGATTTTTTAAAATCTATATCTAAATAATAGTCGGATAGTTTGTTGTATATAGAAGCAGTTTCTTTAAGTTCAGTACTTAGCTTTAATTTTGATTTTAAACTGTCAAGTTTATTATTTGAAGAATAACTATTAAAGCTAAAAATGAAAATAGAGATGATTATTATTGCAAAATTAAAGTAGTTTCTATTCATATCTATATAAATTTAAATGCTAAATAATAAAGAGATAGTTAATGCTCAAAATAATATTATATATTAAAAACACAAGATTACAAAAAAAATTTTATTTATGTTTATAATAAATAAAAAATTAGTATATTTATTATTTAAAATATTTGTCAGGAATATTATATAGTTATAAGAAACAATATGTTTTAAGTTTTATGTTAGATGTGTTTTTTTAAAAACAATTTATAAATTAATTTTAAGTAATATGGTACAAAACACAGAGATTTTATTTACACGTCGCAGTATAAGAAATTATAAGAAGGATATGCATATTAGTGATGACATGATAGAGTTTATTGTTGATGCAGCCATGGCTGCCCCTTCTGCGAGGAATAGACAACCATGGCATTTTATAATAAGCAGAGATAGGAATAAGCTTAACAAGCTTTCAGAAGTCCATCCTTACGGGAAAATGTTAAAAGATGCATCTATGGCTGTTATAGTAAGTGGCGATCTTAAAATTGAAGATAGAGAAAGCTCATTAGTTCAAAATTGTTCTGCGGCAACCCAGAATTTACTCTTGGCCGCTCACGGTATAGGTTTGGGTGGAGTTTGGTTAGGTTTATATCCTAGAGAGGAAAGGATAGTTGCTTTGAAAAATATGTTTAAATTGCCGGAGAATATTCTGCCAATAACTCTTATATCTGTTGGATTTCCGGATGAAAGTAAGCCAAGGAATAACAATTTTAATCCTGATAGGTTACATTTTGAGCAATGGAGTTAAGTATATATAATAAAAAAGGTGCCTAATATTTAATTAGACACCTTTTTATTCATTTTAAATGAAGTATAAAATGAATAAAGTTGTAATGCTTTTTAAGCAAACTTTAAAGTTAAAGAACTTTATTAGTCAGCCTTTTGAAGTTGTAATTTAGGCTCTTCTTCTTTTTCTTCTTTTTTAACTTCTGCTCCCTCTAGCTTAACTTCTGCTTCTTCTAGCTTAACTTCTTTCTTTTCTTCCTTGCCTTCTTCTGTCTCTTCATCTAGAGCAGGCTCTTTTTCTTCTGCTTTTTCTTCAGTGCATTCAACTTTTTCTTCATCTTTCACTTCTTTTTCCTCTTCTGCAGCTGGTCCACATGCTGGAACTACTAAAAATGCTGCAAGAGCAAATAATACAAATAATTTCTTCATTTTTAATCCCTATTTTTTAGTTATTTTTTGGTTTTATTTAGTTGCAAATATATAAGTTTTTTGAAACCCTGACAAAAAAAATTAAGTTTTTTTTAAAAAAACATTAAAAAAATTCATAATTATTGCCTGAATAATCTAAAAACTTAATAAAATCGGAATATTTTAAAATAATTGAAGCTGTGTTAATATTTGGGTGAAAGCTAATTGTACTTGAGTTTTTTAATTTTTTATCAATAAAAATATAAACATGGTTGTCGATATCATTAATTAAGCCAAAAGGTGACACAGACCCGGGAGTTAAATTAAGATATTTTTTTAATCGTTTTTCTGATGAAAAAGATAATTTGCCTTGTTTTAGTTTTTGTTCTAATTCTTTTATAGCCAGTTGTGATTTGTAGTCAATTATAACAAGGTAGTGTCGGTTTCCTTTGTGATTTCTAAAAAATAGATTTTTACAATGAGCGGCATCCAAATCTTTCCAGTATTTTGCAGCTTCTTCAATAGTAGGAGCCGGAGGATGCTCATGATAGTCAAAAGAGATTTCTAAATCATTTAATATTTTATAAAGCTGTTTATCACCTCTCATAAATAGGATTATCTTTATTATTAAATAAAAATAGATTTTTGATATTAATATTTTTACTAATTGCTACAAGTATGGCTTTAGCAGAGTTTTTAGTTCTGTATAATTGTTAGTAACAGGTAAATTAGGGAACTCTTCAATGACATTTTGAGGAGGTTTGAATAGAATTCCTTTTTCTGCTTTTTGTAGCATAGTAACGTCATTGTATGAATCACCAAAAGCAACTACCTTATATTTTAAACTTTGTAAAGCTTCTACTACTTTTCTTTTCGGGTCTTTTTGTCTTAATTTATACCCTGTAATATTATTTTCCTCATCAATTATGAGGTTATGACAAAGTATTGTTGGTCTTTCTAGTTGCTTCATAAGAGGATCAGCAAACTGAGAAAAAGTATCTGAAACTATTATAAGTTGAGTTTTTTCCTTAATCCATTTTATAAACTCTAACGCTCCAGGTAGTGGCTTGATAGTAGAAATTACATCTTGAATATCTTTTAGTTTCAAGCCTTTTTCTTTGAGAATTTTTATTCTTTTATTCATTAAAACATCATAATCGCTAATGTC
>PWLF01000250.1 GCA_003559475.1 Bacteroidales bacterium | reverse complement strand
TACCAATCAATTCAATTAAATGTATACCAATATCTGCACCTTTAATTACTGCTTTCTTATTCTCAGTTAAGAAATGAAAAAATAATTGAATTAGAGGGGCTGTCTTGCGACATAATATAAAGTCACCACTCCTTGCTTCAGTTAATACATTACCGTCCCTTACGATGCCCTCTGGTGCGTCCTCACGTGCTTTAATATCCGGAACAATTTCCTGTGCTTTAGCAATTACTGCTTTTGAACATCTAAACGAAACAGAAAGAGGTAATGTTTTTGTATTCGCTAATTTTTCAAACCATTGAAATGATTTTTCATCTGCAGCATTAAAACCATAAATACCTTGAAATGTATCACCCACGGCAATTAGTCTACCTGTGACTTTACCACTTAACTTATCTTTCTTTAAGATTTTTTCAATAATTTTAATCTGACAACGATTTAAATCCTGTACTTCATCCACAAACACATAATCTTGTGGAAACATCCAAATACTATTATCTACAGCAGGTAAATAAATCATATCTGTGTAATCAAAAGTTTTCCGGTCATTGGTACTGGCATCCAAAACCTTTAAAACCCTTTTAAGGTCATTTGTTTTTTGAAGATTGATGTCATATCTTTCAGCAACATATGGAATATATTCTTGTTTTAATGTAAGAGTTAATCTACATAAGTTTACAAGTTTTTTTATGTTATTCAAATAAATATATATTTCATCATCATTCATTTCTTCATCCAGTTTCCAAATTTTTTGTTTGGTTTGAATGATTTTATCTATCTTAAATTCATCAAATTTTATTTTATCACCATATTTACGTTTAATCGCAGCAGTACCTAATCCATAGGTGGTGTAACATCTAACATATTCTGGTAGTTTAGTTTTTAGTTCTTCCTGAATATGTTTATTGAATGCAAGAAACATTATTGACTTATCTTTGGGTAGTAATTTCACTGCTTCTACAATAGTAGTAGTTTTACCTGCACCCGCATATGCTTTAATTAATAAATTTTCTTTACGCTTTTCTGTAAATAAAAAAATACGTTGTTGTTCTTTAGTTGGTTTCATCTTCATGACATTCAATTAATTTCCAATTTTCATTTTCAATTCCATTTGTTAAAATATACACATTTTCTTCATCAGTAACAAACACCTTTAAACCTTCACGTCTATCAAATATTTTATTTGTAAATTGAATATCTTTTAAAGGCAATAAATCTCTTTCTTCAATTGTTTGTACTTGTATATGATAATAGTTGTTTAATATAAATTCTGTTTCACCTAAATTTCTCATTTGTTCGTAAATAATCTTAGCAACTTCTTCACTCAATTGTCTTAATAAATTAATTGCATTTTCCATTTGAAAAGTGGTTCTATCATCTAAGATATTACGTCTTTTATTTAAAATATCTTCAAAAAGATATCTACTAATATCCAAAACAAACAACCTGTCTTCAGCATTGTTTTCATAATCTTCCGGCAAGTCAATGTACGGAATCCCATCTTCATGTATTTTTACGTCAAATTCGATTTTAAACATATTTAAAAGTTTAGAACTACAAATATAGTCATTTCTTCAGATAAAATAGAACATTTTAAAAAACTTTTTTAGTATTTATAGGAAATAAGTATTATATGGCTTTAATAACAACTGCTGAAAAAAATAGATTATATCTTAAAGTGAAACATCAATTAGGGTTTCCTTTAATGCCATTTGAATTAACTGATGAAATGTTGGATTCATATTTGGAGATGGCTGTTGAAGATTACTCTTCGGCATTAAATGAATGGTTAATTCACCAACAATGGATTAATTTAGAGGGTATGAGCAAAGAAAGTGGTGACTTTTTAAATGCGTTCACCACAAAATCGAACGACTATATGCGTTCATTTACATTTGCTTATTCAAAACAAGTCGGTTTAGGTACAAATGCACCAGCACATGAAAGTTGGGAGTTGAAAAGAGATTTCATTGTAACATCTGGTCATACACAACATTATATCATTCCCGCAAATAGGGAAGTGAATGAAGTTTTATGGGAAACTCCACCAGCAATTGATGGTGGTTTAGTTGACCCCTTTGCTTTAAATGCGTGGAGTCCGGGTATGCATGGTTGGTCTTTTATGGGTCGTCCTGCAAACTACGTTCAACCCACATTTTCAACCTTATTAGGTGCTCAAGACCGTAGAATGAAACAAAGAGTTTTGCAATCAATTCTAACTTATCGTATTACTGGTTTAGCTAGTGGCGAAAAATTACTTCACTTATATCCAGTACCGGGTAGTAGATTTGAAATTAATACTCGTTGGGGAAAACACTACGCTGGTCGAAAAGTATGGTATTGGTATTATGATACATCAAAAAAAAGTAGGGATGAATGTTTGGAAGCAAATGAAGATGTAATTACATTACCATCTGACCCACCTACAAAAATAATGAAGTGGGAAAATATAAATGAAGTAGCTCGTCAACAGGTCAGGGATTTATTAATTGCAAATGTAAAAATTGTTTTAGGTGGTGTAAGAGGTTTTTATAGTGGTGAATTAGGTGTTGCTGAAAAACAACTTACAATGGATTATCGTCACTTGCTTGATGAAGGAGAAAAATTAAAAGAAACTGTTCAAACAAAAATCAAAGAACAATTAGAAAGATTAAGTCAAGATAAATTAACAGAAGAACGTGCGAGAATTGCAGAGAATCTGAACAAGGAGAGAGGGTATCAGCCACCTATGTTTCCTATTATCCCAATTTAAATTCAAATTTCATGTTTCCACAATCATAGATTCTCATATATCCTCGTTCATCCATGATTTGATGTTCTGTTTTAGACGCATCAAATCCTTCACGTACTAATACGTCTTTTCTAAATTTAAATCTGTAATGTAATATATATTCATGTGATTTAAAATACCAATAATTAGGTTCGGTGTTACCGATATGGTCAAATCCCAAAGTTTTATATAATTCACCCATACTATATCTCCTATCTGCATAAGTTATAATAGATTTGGGTTGATAGTTTTTTATAAAATATTTAAATAATTTACTGGCTCCACCCACGATTTGTGTATTTAGTTTATTACAAAATCTCAACATTTCATACTCACCATCTAAGGAAGTTTTACTCCCCATTGCAATACGTTTCTTACCAAAAGTCATTAACCCAACCAATTCATTTTCATGAAACAATCCCAATTTAACCTTACTACCAACAAATCCTTGTATGTGGTTTGTTTCAAGAAATTCCCTCACTAATTTATTGTTGGTGATTTCAATAACATGTGTTTTTCTTCCATAAATTTTATTATTAAATATATCTAATTTAGATTTAATTATTGATTTAACAATTTCTTTTTTATGAATCCACTCATTCTCAAAAATATTTAATAAATAAATTGAATTTTCATTCATTATATCTAATTTATTTAGATGGTAATTAGAGTCTAAATTTAGATGTGAATGCCAATACAATCCATTAAATTCAATACCTAATTTTTTTTTGCCCGGAATAAATATATCAATTTCTTTATTATTAATTTTTATTTTTTGTGTATTCAAGTTCAATTCATTTTCAATAAAATTTCTTATTTCACCTTCTTTTATTGATGAATTTTCTGAAACCGGATTACAAATTGTACAAATATTACTAATTCCATAATTTAATCTATTTCTTAAAACATATTTATTTATATTGAACGAGTCATGTGAATTACAATAATTGTTAATAATATATGTATCACCATTATATTTAATATCATCAACATTAATATTTAATTTATTTGCCCATTGATTTATGGTTTTAACAAACCTAGCTTCTTTATATTTTTTAGATTGGGTATGATGTACTACACCATATTTATTAAAACTTGTTTTCTTAGCTAATTCTCTGTTATTATAATATTCAATACCATATTTTTCATTATTAGTTTTGACATGTTTCTTTCTATTGTTATAATATTCATCATCATATTTATTAAAACTTGTTTTCTTAGCCAACTCCCTATTTGTGTAATTTTCAGTACCATATTTATATAAAGATGTTTTTCTTGCTTTTAATCTATTATTATAATATTTATCATCATATTTCTTTTCTTTGGTCTTATATTGTTGTTCTTTGTTGTTATAATGTTCATCACCATATTTAATTAGTTTAGTTTTTTTACTTTTATCAACAACATTCTTGTTTTTCATTGGATTTTTATCTCCAATTAATTTTAAATCATTATCCTTGTTTCTACAATCCATACTACAATATGTAGCATATCCCTTCCTTACATTATAAAACATAACATTCCCACCACACAATTTACATATCGGTGCTTCTTTAATAGAATTAATGTATTTGTATAATTTTTCAAACCAATTTTCTGAATCAATTTTTTTTATTTCAACATGAACTTGAGGATGATTTTTAATAATATAAACTTCTCTACCCTTATATCCATTACCATTGTTAATGTTAAAATCTTCAATAAATTTCTTTTTCGGTGAATCACACATTTTTTACCTCCCTAATAATTAATTCTCTTATTTTTTCAGAAATTGTAATATTATTTTCACTACAATGATTCAATAATTTATCTTTCAATATAGAACTTATTCGTATTTTAATTAAATCTGTTTTATCTCTACTATATTTCTTCATAATTAAAATTTTGTGTACACAAATATAAATACATTTAAATTGAAAAACAAACGTATTTATATTTAAAGTTTTTTAATGAAAAAACATAAACAAATTGAAAATCTTGAAGACGAAAGATATGGTCTTCATATGAGTGAAACCGCATATAATTTACAGGTTATGTACGGTAGAAATTATATGCGCACCAATAACAATCAGGTTGTTAAAATACATAAAATTAATATAATTGAGAGCAAATCTCATAAGTTATATGGTCAATCGAAAGCAAAAGATAAAGTTTTCATGCCACCAGTAACACTTAGTGTTATGATTAGTGTTGAAGACGGTCAACAAAATTTTTATGGTGATAATGTAGGTGGTATTGTTAGAGATGACACCGGAAATCTTAGCTTTGGTGTTTATTTAGAAGAATTGAAGGAAAAGAAAATACAAATTGATAGAGGTGATATTGTAGAATACAATTTAAGTGGAGAAAAAAAGAGATATTATGAAGTAGAATCAGCAAATAATGTAACTGATACAACAGCAAAAAC
>PWLF01000243.1 GCA_003559475.1 Bacteroidales bacterium | reverse complement strand
GATGAACTTGTTAATGATGGAAAGTTCCTCTCTCAAATTGGTTTTGGAAATGTAAATGTTGCAAAGCATGCAGAGAATTTTCTTGAAGAAAATAAATCCATTGTGAATGAAAAAAGTTCCATGGAAAATAAATCCACGGGTATATCTAAGGATGTGCAGCATTATGCCAATCTATTTCCTTTTCATAAATTTATTTTGCATTCACAGGTATTACAAATACTTGAGAAATATAATCTAAGTATAGGATATTCTGAATTGTATAAAGGTTCAATCCCTCAAAAGAATATTGATGAGATTAAGGATTTCATGAAACATATTGAAAGAGCTCAAGAAAGACATAGCAGATTATATACAAGTCTATATAGAGAAGAATTTATGTTTGATGTAAATCTAAGAGAACCTTTATGCGCGCAAGACACATATCATGACCGTACTAATTTTCTGAAATTTTATATATGTGCGTCGAAAAAAGATTTCGTGTCCGGTTCAAATATTCACCACGTAGGAAGAGAGATATTTAAGAACAATGATTATACTCATTCTTCTATGTTACAAAAACTACGTGAAGTAAGACAAAAAAGAATCGAAGATCCTATCATTCTTTTACCTGTCGGAACATCTTTAAATCAAGTAGGTTTTATTGTTGTGACAAAATGGGGTCCAGAAGGTGAAGACCCAATGCTAAGAGTATCAAAAAATAATTAAAAATTATGAAATATATAGCAATTTTCTTGATGAGTATTTTAATGTATATTTGGTGGATAATCCATTGTCTCTTTTACCCTTTTGCAATAGTACTTAATTTTTTGTGGGACTTTTCTTTTCTTAAATGGGGAGAATATTCTACAAAGAAAGAGTGGCGATATATTGCATATCATGGTTATTATGAACATGTGCCGACTAAAGGCCCTATTGATACTTTAAAGTATTATAGAAAATCTCTTAAAAATATAATTTTTTAATAAAATAATTGCCTAAATATTTTTTTACTTTAAAAAACATATACCATGAAAATAGCTGTAGATGATAACAATATTCTTGTTTTTGAGAAAAACAAGAATTGTCTATTAATGGACAGAGAAAGGCTATATGTTTTATCTAATTATGAGATAACGGAAGAGGGGGTAGTTGAAAAAAGATTATTTGGAAAGAATAGAACGTATAAACAGAAGTATATCACTGATGCAACAATACTTACTTATCACACATCAGGAGATTTTATTGGAGTTTTTGATGAACAGGCTACAACTAGATTTCTTATATATCAAGATTTGTTTGAATTGAAACATAATTATAATAAATTTAAAAGAATGCTAAAAGCCTTTGGATTTACAATTGAAAAAATTAAAAAAGATGAGTGAAATAAAGAGAAAACTAGCAACAATCGAAAGAATCTCTGAAATTCATCCAATTGAAGGAGCGGATGCTATAGAAAGAGCAGTCGTTCGTGGCTGGAATGTAGTGATCAAAAAGGGTGAGTACTCAGTAGGTGACTTGGTCGTCTATTGCGAGATTGATAGTGTGATGCCCGAGCGTCCAGAGTTCGAGTTCCTTCGTCCAAGAGGGTTCCGCATCCGCACCATCAAACTCCGGGGCCAGATTAGCCAAGGGATCATCTTCCCATTGACAGTGCTGGACTCGTGTGAGGGAGTTGTTGAGTCTCACTACCCACACCACACAACTATCAATGGAGCTTTTCATGATCTTCAGCCTGGGCTTGATGTCACCGAACTACTCGGAGTCACTAAGTACGATCCACCAATTCCAGCAGAGCTCAGAGGCCAAGTGGAAGGGAGGTTCCCAAGTCACTCTATTAAGACTGACGAAGAGCGTATTGAAAATTTAAGGAACATTTATGATGAGTACAGAAAGCACAGGTGGGTTGCCGCTGAAAAGCTGGATGGAAGCTCATGCACATTCTTTATTTATGAAGGCAAGTTTGGGGTTACGTCACGTAATCTGGAGCTCAAAGAGTCTGAGACCAACAGCTTCTGGCAAGTAGCGCGCCAACTAAATGTTGAGGAGAAGATGAGGACTTACATGAAAGAGAATGGATTAGAAGCTCTTACACTTCAAGGAGAGTTAGTAGGTGAAGGTATACAAGGAAATAAATACAAACTCAAGGATCAGAACGTTTATTTTTTCCGTGCATTTGATCCCATAAAGTACATGTTTTTTTCTATGCAAGAATTAGAAATGATACTTATGAGTATGGATCTTGCAGATAATATGGTTCCTGTAGTAGATATTGAGTATACGCTGCCAGAAAACTTTGATGACTTAATTAAGTTTGCAGATGGTAGGTCAGCTTTATATGACACTGCTCGAGAAGGTATAGTCTTTGTTTCTAAAGAAGCAAACGAAAGATACCAGGGAAGATTATCGTTCAAAGTTATATCAAGAAAATTTCTTTTAAAACATAATACATAGACACAAAGAAACGTAAAAAAGAAAAATGTCCAGAGTGCGGCGCACCTTTAGTGTAGTGTTTGTGATTATTGGTTTTGCTACTAAAAATAAGATAAAAAGATATGAAACCTATAGAGTTTAAAGATCAAAACATTGTATTTACAAAAGATCAGTCTAAGTATATTTGATTACCTGTTTTAAATCTGGATGAAGTTATTCAGAAGAATGTATAAATTTATATAATACAATTTTAAATAAAAGTATACTTTTTTGTAAAATAATTGCCAAAAATTTTTTAGTTTCGTTTATTATGGTTATATTTACTCTATAATCAAACAATAAAAGGTGAAGTTATGTTAAAAAAAATATACTATCATGAAAGACTATAAATCAATTTTTGACACAGCTAGCGAAATAGCAAAAGAACATGCTTATGAATCTCAAGGAGAAGATGTGATGATATTTCCTTGCGGGTTTGCGTGGGTTAAATTCAAAGTAAAAAAGAATGATCCCGTTGGAAAAGAACTTAAAAGACAAGGTTTAATGCAATGGGATGATTATTATAAACATTATTATATCTGGATAAGTGAATATAACCAATCAATGTTACATAAAGAAGCTCATGCGCAGGCTATGGCTAAAATTCTTAAAGATAGAGTTCATAAAAACTTTGATTGGGGTTCAAGAATGGACTAATTTTTTAATTTAAGTATAATATATATAATATAAAGATTTAAATAAAAAAATTTAATTATGGCAACTAGATCAAGACTTAAAGTTGATTTACCAGGTGAAGAACCAAAATCTATTTATTGTCACTATGATGGACATCCGGAAAATCAACTTCCTATTCTTAATACCTATTATAATACACCCGAAAAAGCCAAAGAACTTATATCTCTTGGTGATATATCTTATTTAGGGAAAAGATTAGAGCCAGATCCTGGTGAAATTCACACATTTGCAAATCCAGCAAAGGACGTTACTCTTGCTTATCATAGAGATGGAAAACAAAAACTAAGATTTAATCCTTGGCCACAAATGTATAATTATGTGTTTGATGGTGATACTTGGGAGCTAGAATAAACAATAGAATATTGTTTTATATAAAATCATAATAATGTATTTTAATGAAAATAATTGGCCTGAAATTTTTTAGTTTCGGGTTTTTTAGTTATATTTGTAACATAAAAAACAAACTAAAACTTAAAAAAATGAAAAATCAAGCAATCAAAGATGTTTTAGAATTTAAGCAAAAAATAAAAAATATTTTGGAGGAAGATCATGATATAACTAATCCAGCATATCAATCACGTATTAAAAAAACATATGCTGATTTATATGAGATGCAAATTGCAAAACGTCTTAATCACACATATACAAATGATGAATCTTCAGATGGAACTTCGCCAAGTGGGAAAAAGATTGAGTACAAAACAATAATGGTTTGTAACACAACAAATCTTACAATATCAAATTTAAATAATAAAGAAGATGTAATACTTTATATTGCAAATGATGTTATTGATGAAAATGAACATTGGTTTTATTTTCCTAAATTTGAAATAAACAATGTTTATGGCATTAGTAGATATGAATGGGCTATCTTAAATGAAGAAGAAAAAGATAATATAGAGACCTTTGGTAAATTTTTTGATAATCATTTATCGCGAGGAAAGGCTACTCCACCTAAAGATTATAACTCAGATGAATCTTATACGTGGCGTAAAGGATATTTAAGGGCAAGAAAGTTTACAATTGAAGAAATAAAAATGCTATCTATATTTTCTGATGAACAAGTACGTGAGTATTTGTCTTATGAACACAATGGTACAGAAAAAGATTTATTGGATATAGAATAATCTGTTAAAATATAAAAAAATTATTAATTAAAAATTAAATTGATGGCGACAAATTCTATTAATGAGGCAACCGAAAAAAAGTTTTTAGTTACTTTATTAGAAAAAGATGAATGTAATCCTAATGACAAAGAACTTATTGAGCTTGCTTTAAATAAAAATAATTTATCATCATTAGCAGCGTCTACAATTTTCGAAAAAGCATTAATATATCAGTCAAGAGGAAAATTAAAATTAACTAGTGAAAATTATAGAGACTTTAATGATGATAGTGACGCAAAATTAGGTACTACAAGGAAAAAACATAATACAATGACTGCGTCAATTAATTGTTCGGGTAAATTGGGTGCAATACGTTTATGGGTTAAAGAATCCAAAACCGATACAGATTATTATTTTTATATACCGCGGCATGCATATTCAAAATACATAACTATACCGTTTGATATAGAAGGTAATCCTAAAATAAAAAATAAGTTTTGGAAGTATAAAGTTGATTTTCTTAAAGATTTGGCTTTGAAGTTTTAATAATTTGTTAAAAAAATGTTAAAAAAAGTTGTCCAAAAATTTTTTTATTTCAAGATTTTTGGTTATATTAATACTAGAAAATTAAAATAATAACAGTTGAAACATACAACAATGAAAAGATCAGAAAAACAAAGATTAGAACAACTATATTTAGATAGCTACAATCTTGAAAAGAATATTAATGATCCGCATAATGATTGGGATGCATCTTCACTCAAACGTGCTAAAGATAATTTAGAACACATCGATGCCGAAATTAAAGAGTTAAGAAAAAAATAATATTTTTTTTGCTATATTTACTATTTACTCTATAATTAAAGATAAAGATTATGAAGACGCCAGGTGGAGATAAAGTTACTTGCATATACAAAGAAAAGAAAATCAGAAATGCAACATGGACTCTGACTCTTTTAGAATCTGG
>PWLF01000120.1 GCA_003559475.1 Bacteroidales bacterium | reverse complement strand
ATAAATTCTATAAGATGGAATAGTAGTATACGATTTGACACAGATGATTTGGCTCCATACAACGGATGGACTATTGAAAAATTCAGATTTTATGTAAATGAATCTCCCAGAGAAATTTTAATGCCCGGCGTTTTTATGAATGCTCCTCTTGATTTTGTTATTTGGCAAGGACCTATTATCAGTAATCTAAATGAGAAATATAGGCAAACCGTTCCTGCAGGTGAACTAAATAATCAATCATGGACAGAAGTTGATCTTGATGAGCCTTTTGTTATGAACGTTGGTGAAAACCTTTTTATTGGAGTAGAATGGATTGATACAGGAGAAGGATTCTACCCTACCGCATTTGATAATATTACAGATGCTGACGGCAAAGGAAATCTTTTAAATTTGCATGGTGAATGGACTACACTCACGGGAATAGGAACTGAAGGAGATTGGCTTAAAGAAATATATATTAAGGAAGGAGAGCCATCATTTTATACTATAACTTTTGATGTTATGGATATTAATATGAATCCAATAGATGATGCTGTAGTTGAGCTTCAAGGAAATATAAAAGGGCCTGGCGAATATAGTTTTGATGAAGGATACTCTCCGGGAACTTATAATTATGTTGTTTCTAAAGAAGGTTATAATAATGCGGTAGATTATGCCAGAATAATTAATGAGAGTATTATAGAAGAAGTGATACTAATAGAAGATAAAACAAGCATTGAAGAATCTGAAAAATTTTCTTTAAAAATATATCCAAACCCTGTTACAAATATTCTTTACATTGAAAATAATAAACCAATAAAAGAATTAAATATCATTGATATTACAGGAAGAACGATATTGAGTAAAGAGATTGGAAGTAGTAAAACTGAATTAGATGTAAGCTATTTTGAAAAAGGATTGTATATATTAAATATTCAATCAGATACAAGCATTCAAAGTAAAAAAATAAAAGTTAACAATTAAAAATTATTTTTAGCTAAAAATATTATAACATGAAAACAAAATTAAGAATACTTAGTTTGGTTGGATTTTTGTATTTTATTTTTATTGTTCCTGCTTTTTCTCAATATCAACTTCAATCAGCTGACAATAAAAATAGAAGTTTAATTGATATAGATAATATTGAGCAGCTTTTAAAGGACCATCCAACAATAACCGATATTGAATATTCTGATAAACCTTTGCAAAGAAAAAAGAAGATTAATTATAATAAAGAATGTAAAGAAGGAGATGAAGAATGCCTGTCATGGTTTACAGGAGAACCTCATGGTACAGTTGGGATGGATTATTTTCTTTGGACGACAGCTATGAGATTTGATGTTGGAGATCTCGTCCCTCATGATGGCGAATCTATTAGTAAAGTTAAATTGTACGGAGGAGATATGCCTGCAAACGCCATATTAAAAATATGGCAAGGAACAGACGAAAACGATTTGACTTTAGAATTCAGTCAGGATATAATAAATGATATAGTTGAAGCGGATTGGTTTGAGGTAGATTTGAATACTCCTTATATAATTGATGGCAGTAAAGAACTTTGGGTAGGTGTCACAAGAGGAGACAAGGGTGCAAACTGTTATCCTGCAACCAGAGATCGAACAGATGATGATACTTCAACCAATAATGATGGAAAAGGCAATATGATAAAACTTGAAGAATGGAGAAAGCTTACTGATTATGGATATCAAGGCCACTGGCTTCAAGAAATAAAAATTAACGGAGATTGGGTTTATTGGCATGAGCTAGAATATACCGGGAAAGATGGAGAAGAGGAGGAAGAAGAAATTAAAATTGGACGTATTGGTTTAGGTAATGTAAATTGGACTAGCAGTATTCGTTTTGATACTGATGATTTAGCTCCATATCATGGATGGACAATTGAGTCTTTCAGAGTATTTATGAGTGAACGTCCTTGGTATAAAATTGGTGAATCAATTACTGTTTATACAAGCATCCCTTTTACAATATGGCAAGGACCTGATGCTAATAATTTAACCGAAAAAAGAACTCAAAATATAACCGTTGGTGCTGATTGGCAGTGGGGTGAAGCTGAATTATCTGATCCCTATACCATTGATGCAAATAAAGAGCTATGGATAAGTGTTCAGTGGATTGATAATGGTGAAGGTTCTAATCCGGGCGTTTTTGATAATGGAGTTGATGCTCCCGGCAAAGGTAATATGATAAGAAAATGGTTGGAAGACTGGACAGAATTAACTACTTTAGGTTATGAGGGAGATTGGTTAAAAGAGATATGTATAAAACAAGGAGAGAAAATAAATCCACTGTTTGATCAATTGGGACCATACTGTGAAGGTCAAACGCCTGACCTTCTTCCAAATACTTCAAAAAATGGAGTTGCAGGAACCTGGGAACCTGAAACCATTGATACAGATATCACTGGAACAACCACTTATACTTTTACTCCGAATTCTGAAGAACATGCTTATAAGAGAGATATAAAAATTGAAGTCCTAGAAAATGCCGTTCCTTCTTTCAATCAATTTGGACCTTACTGCATAGGAGAAACTCCTGATGAGTTGCCGGAAATTTGCAATGATGGGATTAGTGGTCAATGGCACCCTCATGAAATTAACACAAACACTCCCGCAGACACATATAGCTTTGTTTTTACACCTGACCAAAGCGAAACATGTGCTGTTGAAAAATCAGTAGATATTGTCATCAGCGATGCTTTAGAACCGGAATTTAATGATTTTGGACCTTACTGTATAGGTGATAATCCGGATGAATTACCTGAACAATCTCTTGAAGGAATTCAAGGATCATGGACACCTAATAATATAAATACTGATAATGCAGGTACTTATACCTTTAAATTTACACCTGACCCCGAAGAAAATTGTGCAGAAGAAACAACTATAGAAATAAAAGTACATGAAATAATAACACCTGAATTTGATAAATTCGGTCCTTATGATGAAGGGGCTACACCAAATCAGCTACCAAACACTTCTAATAATGGAGTTGATGGTTCGTGGTATCCTGATGAAATTGATACAAGCACTTCCGGCGTATTTACTTATACTTTTACACCTGATTCAGGAGAGAACTGTGCCGAAATTATTGAAATGGATATTGAAATTATTGAAAATTCATTCGATATATTTTTTGAAGTTTTTGATATCAATTATAAACAAATTGATGATGCTAGAATAAAACTTAATGGCAAAGAGCATCAACCAAGCTATTATATCTTTTCAGGATATATGCCGGGACTATATGAATATGTTGTTAGCAAAGAAGGCTATGCAGAAGCTAGAGACTTTGTTGCTGTCATTGATGAAGATGTTTATGAAACCGTAATCCTACTTAGAGATTATGCCTCAACCGATAATCATATTAAAGATAAACTAAATATTTTCCCAAATCCAACCAGCGACATATTAAATATTGAAAGTCCAAAAATTATAAATACTATTAAAATTCTTGATATTAAAGGAAGAAATATAATAAATAAAAACATTAATGATAACAAAACCGTTATTAATATAGGCACTCTAGAAGAAGGACTATATATAATACAGGTTAAAATGGATGAAAGCATTGAATCACATAAAATAAAAATTCACAGATAATGGATTTTTTATATATGTAATTTTTATAATCCCCTTTATACCTAAAACCAAGCATAGCTTATAAAACAAAGTTTTAAGCATTTTTTGTGCATATAAAAATAAAGCAATGCAAAAAATTGGCATCATATTAACACTATCAATATTTGCGAATATTGGTTCTTTATTTTCTCAATTTCATGGGGAGATTGAGTCTTCTTTTGAATTCGATAAATCCAATAAAGAACAAAAAATTGAATCAACTATAGAGTTTAGTGAGAATAAAAAATCAATCTTAAAATCAAAAAATCAAAAGGAATATACTAAGTATTCTTGCAAGTATTATGAAGGAGAATGCCTTTATTGGCATGAAAATGAGCATCATAATGATATAGGCATTGATATTTTATACTGGACTAGTGGCTTTATGCTTGATACTGATGACCTTCAAGGATATGACGGAGTTAATATTCAAACATTCCGAATACGAAGGGGAGATACTCCTGTATCTGCAATATTAAAAATTTGGCAAGGAACAGATAATGATAACTTAACACTAAAACACGAACAATGTATATTTGATGATTTGCAAAGCGGAGAATGGAAAGATATAGAACTAAGTGAATTATACACCATTGACGCAAGTCAGCAGCTTTGGGTTGGTGTTGAGTGGGGAGAGTACGGCAATGGATATTTCCCATCATCTTATGATCATCAAGATGACGGGATAAGAAAAGGAAATTTCTTAAAAATGGGTGATGGAGAATGGAGAAACTTGAGTGATTACGGGTATTTAGGCAACTGGTATCAAGAAGTTGTTACAGAGGATAATGACTCGCTATCTTGGTATCATAAAAACGGGGTTATTATTATTGGAAGAATTGGATTGCGCTCTGCTTCATGGACAAGTAGTATTCAATTTGACACAAACGATTTATCTGAATACGAAGATAAAACTATTTGTAAAGTTAATGTTTTTGTAAATGATATGCCATTTGGAGCTACACTAAAAATATGGCAGGGGGAAGATTTAGATAATCTTACCGAATACCATAGTCAAGCCATAACAAGCAACATATCAGCAAACCAATGGAATGAAATTATACTTGACAACCCTTATACTATTGACAACGAAGAAAATTTATTTGTTGGTGTAGTTTGGTCAGACCCCGGCAAAAATATTAACCCTGCAGCTTTTGACAGAAATACATCTGCCTCCGGGAAAAGCAACATACTGAGAATGTATGATGGGTGGCAAACATTAGAACAAATAGATTTAGAAGGAGATTGGCTTAAAGATATTTGCCTGAAGACAGATACAAAATTTGATAAAATCGGACCATTCTGTATAGGAGAAACTCCACGAGGTCTTCCAGATATATCAAAAGATGGTATTACCGGAACATGGGAACCGCCAATAATAGAAACTAACGAAGCTGGAATAGCAGAGTACACTTTTACTCCCGATTCAGAATTTCCATGCATTAACCAAAAAACCATAAAAGTTGAGGTAACTGAAAAAGAAATTCCTGAATTTATTGATATTGGACCTTATTTTGAAAATAGCACACCTGAGGAATTACCTACTAGTTCAAATAACTACATAACAGGAGAATGGGACCCTCCTGTTATTAATACAAGCAAACCCGGTATATTTAACTTCACTTTTATACCTGATAATAAAGAATGTGCTGAAATAAAAACAATTGAAATAGAAATAGTAGAAAAAGAAGAACCTGAATTTGATAAAATTGGACCTTATTGTGTTGGTGTTAACCCTAGCAAACTTCCTCAAACATCTATTCAAGGGATAAAAGGTTCATGGCACCCCCCGGAAATTAATACAGATTATGCAGGAATTAAAAATTATGCATTTATACCTGACAAAGATGAATGTGCCAAAGAAAAAATAATTCAAATAAAGATTGACGAAAGAATTGACCCTGAATTTGACTCATTTGGGCCATATTATCAAGATGAAGAAACCGAGGAACTTCCTGAAATATCTAATAATGGAATTCCGGGAACATGGCATCCCGGCGAAATTGACACAAGCATATTAGGAATAACAAGTTACATTTTTACTCCTGAATCCGAATATTGCGCTAATGAAATTATCATTGAAATAAAAGTTTATGAAAAAACTTATAGCATTGTATTTGAAGTTATAGATATACAAGAGAACCCCATAGATGATGCATATATTACATTAAATAATAATAGGCAGTGGCCCGGTCAATACATATTTTCAGGATATTTGCCGGGATTGTATGAATATGTGGTACGCAAAAATGGGTATATTGACGTTGTTGATTATATTGCTGTTATTGAAGAAAATATTGTAGAACAAGTTATTATGATTAAAGATCCAACATCTATTAATCATTATACTGATTCAAATTTTGAAATTTTTCCAAATCCTGCAAAAAATATTTTAAATATCAAATCTAATGAAATTATTGAGCATATTGAATTTATTGATATATCAGGAAGGCATATTTATTCAACCTCTACTAATAAAACATCAAAGAAAATTGATTTATCAGATTTTGAAAGTGGAATTTATTTTTTAAAAGTTGCGACAAAAAACAAAATTGCAACTGAAAAAATTCAAATAATAAAATAGCAAGTATGTTATTTAGCATGATGTTTTTACTACTTTATATTAAAATCTAGCCTTTTAACTTAGTTATAACTATTTTACTGAATTAAAAATAACTCAAATTGATTTTTACAAAAAATCAATAATATCTTTATTTTGTTTTCCCTCATTCTTTTAAGACTTTTTATTTCATAAGAATTTATACATTTTTACTTTTTTAAACAAAACTTAATGTAAAAAGAAAAACAAGATTAACTTTGTAGTTTAATAATTTAAAACAATTATTATGGTTTTAGGTATAACCGGAACTATTGGCTCAGGAAAAGGTACTGTAGTAGAGTATTTAGTCAAAAAAAAGGGGTTTGTTCATTATTCTGTAAGAGGTTTTTTAATAAATCTATTAAAAAACAGAAAAATGGATATTAATCGTGACACCATGGCAAGTTTGGCAAATGAATTAAGAGAAACATACGGCAAATCATATATAATTGAACAATTAGCAAAAAAAGCATTAAAAGATAGCGAAAATTGCATTATTGAAAGCATACGAGCATCAGGCGAAGCCATAGCTATAAAAAAACAGCCAAATTCTTTTTTATTAGCAGTTGATGCAAATATTGATTTAAGGTACGAACGTATTTTGAAAAGGGGCTCAGAAACAGATCAAATTGACTTTAATACTTTTAAAGCCAATGAAAACCGAGAGATGAACTCTGACGACCCTAACAAACAAAATTTGTCAAAATGCATAGAAATGGCTGACTACAAAATTATAAATAATGGAAGTATTGAATTACTTCATAAGAATATCGAAAGTTTTTTATCCTATATTAAAAAAAGCAAATAATCTAATGAGTGAAAATTCAAATGATAAATATATTCGGCCTACATGGGATGAGTATTTTATGGAGATAGCTAACACTGTTTCAAAGCGTGCTACGTGTGACAGGGGTCGTAGTGGATGCGTCATAGCAAGGGGAAAGCAAATATTAGTTACAGGATATGTTGGTTCACCAACCGGTTTACACCACTGTGATGATGTTGGACATGATTTCAAAAGCGTAATTCATGAAGATGGAAAAACAACACAGCATTGCATGCGTACGGTACATGCCGAACAAAACGCCATTAGTCAAGCAGCAAAATTAGGAATAAGCATAAACGGGGCTACTCTGTATTGCCGTATGACACCTTGTAGAGTTTGTGCTATGTTAATTATAAACTGTGGCATTAAAAGAGTGGTTTGCGAAAAAAAATATCATGCTGGAGAAGAATCTGAAAAATTATTCGCCACAGCTGGTATCGAGCTTAAATATTTTAATGATGACATAGTAAAATATGATAAACAATAATTTTTACTATTAAAAAAATTAATTATTTATTTATGAGAGTATTAATTCAAAAAGTTGAAAAAGCATCAGTTATAATTGAAAATAATAAAAAATCATCCATAGGCAAAGGGCTATTAGTTTTTTTAGGAATTGAAGAGTCTGACAATAAAGATGATATTGAATGGCTGACAGGTAAAATCAGCAGATTAAGAGTTTTTGATGATGAAAAAGGAGTTATGAATCTCTCCGTTAAAGATATAGAAGGAGAAATTCTAGTAGTTAGTCAGTTTACACTACATGCAAGTGTCAAAAAGGGAAATCGCCCTTCATACATTCGAGCAGCAAAACCGGAAACTGCAATTCCGTTATATGAAGAATTTATCAGCATTTTAAAAAGAGAGTCCGGATTAAATGTATATTCCGGCGAATTTGGAGCTTACATGAAAGTCAAATTGATCAACGACGGCCCTGTAACTATCTGGATAGACAGCAAAAATAAAGAGTAAATAAATTATTGTTATAATTTTTTAACCAAAATAAAAAGCAAAATTAATTAGTATCGTATGCCCATTTCAAGTACACTGACCCCCAAGTGAATCCACCACCAAAAGCAGCAAGGACTATGTTATCTCCTTTTTTCATTTGCTTTTCGTAATCTTTCAGGCAAAGAGGAATAGTTCCATTTGTCGTATTACCATACTTTTGAATGTTTATCATAATCCTTTCTTTATCAAGGCCCATTCTTCTTCCAACAGCTTCAATAATTCTCATATTTGCTTGATGAGGAACTAAGAAGGTAATATCTTCAGAATTTAAATTATTCTTTTTCATGATTTCAACTGAGACATCAGCCATATTAGACACGGCATACTTAAAAACAGCTTGCCCTTCTTGTTACACATAATGTTCGCGAGCATCGATAGTTTCGTAAGTTGGTGGTTTAACAGACCCTCCGGCTTTCATATGCAAATGTACTCTACCAAAACCATCCGACTGAAAAATATGGTCTTTAATGCCGACATCTTCTGTAGTTGGTTCTAGTAAAACTGCTCCGGCACCATCTCCAAATATAACACAAGTTTGACGATCTGTATAATCAATAATTGACGACATTTTATCTGCACCAACAACAATAACTTTTTTGTACTGGCCTGACTCAACAAATTTTGAAGCTGTAACGAGCGAGTAAATAAAACCGGAACAAGCAGCACTAATATCATAACTAAATGCATTTTTAATTCCCACTTTATCAGATATTATATTTGCTGTTGCGGGAAACTGCATATCAGGAGTTACTGTGGTGCAAATCAAAAGGTCAATTTCGTCAGGACTAACCCCTTTCTTTTCAAGAAGTTTTTTTACAGCTTTGGAAGCCATATCAGAAGTTCCCATACCCTCGCCTTTTAAAATATGGCGTGTTTTAATGCCTGTTCTCGTAGAAATCCACTCTTCTGAAGTGTCAACCATTTGTTCTAACTCTTTATTTGTTAAAACATAATCCGGGAGATTTATCTCTACTGCAGTTATAGCAGCATTTATTTTAGACATATTAAAATTCTTTTAATTAATAATACAGCATAGCAATAATATAAAAACTAAATAATTTTTTGACAAAACAATATATTCAAATAGCATATATGTTAACTCAATAGTCTAAAAATCAGCCTTATACCCCACTATCTTGTGAATACTTATTAATAGCCGTTTTTATCTTTTGAGAAATATCAGCTTTATGTATATCTTTAGTAAGCAAGATCATATTTTTTATAGCGATATCATTGGAGATCCCATGACCAACAATTACCGAACCATTTACTCCCAGGATTGGTGTTCCGCCATAATTTTCATAATTAAACCTATCAAAAAACTCGTCTTTAATTCTTCTTTTAGCTATTAAGCGATAAAAGGCTTCAGCTGTCTTTAATACAATATTTCCTGTAAATCCGTCACAAATAATAACATCTGCTTTATCTTTAAAAAGGTCTCTACCCTCAATATTTCCAATAAAATTAAAATCATTTGAATTTTCCATCAATCTATAAGCAGATTGTACTATAAGATTCCCTTTTTCTTTTTCTTCTCCGATATTTAATAAGGCGACTTTAGGATTTTTAACATTATAGACATGTTCAGCATAAATTGAACCAACAATTCCAAATTGATATAGTACATCCGGTTTTGAATCGGGATTTGTTCCAACATCAATCAAAACGCCGAACCCTCCTTTTTCTTTCGGCAATAAAGATGTGGTAGCCGGTCTTATTATTCCTTGAATTGCATTAACGGTATATATGGCTCCTACGAGCATTGCTCCGGTATTACCTGCACTTGAAAAAGCATCAACTAATCCTTTTTTAAGCAATCCAAAACCTATAGCTATGCTTGATTTCGGTTTCTGCGAAAAAGCTCTTGTTGGTTGTTCTCCCATTTCAATAACATCAGGGGCATGCACAATATCAATCTTTTCAGAATTATTGAAATTATTTTTTTCTAACTCCTTTTTAATAATGCTTTGATCACCAATCAATACAATCTTATCTTCTGTATTAATAAAATCAGATGCCAAAATTGCTCCTTTTATAACTGCATCAGGGGCTTTATCGCCACCCATTACATCAACTCCAATCTTCATCTGAGTAAAGTTTAATTAATAAAATATTTTTTATTATTACGCATTGCAAAAAATTAAACTATGCAACCTCTGTCTTGTCAATAGCAGCTTTACCACGATAAAAACCACATTCAGGACAAACTCTATGCATTAACTTTTTGGAACCACAGTTTGAACAGTTACCTAAAGAAGGCAAAGTTGCCTTGTAGTGTGTTCTCCTTTTATCACGACGCGTCTTTGAAATTCTACTCTTTGGATGTGCCATAATTAATCAAAATTTATATTTTATAATAATTCTTTATTTTATTTATTTTTTAACCTCTTTAATGCCTCCATATCTCCTAGTTTATTAGAAAATGAAGATCCTTGCTTATCAGCATTAATTGACAAATCTTTTAATCTTTTTAAAACTGAAGGATCGCAATTATCCTCTTTTTTTTCGCCTCCGGGATGAATACATCTCAAAGGCAAACTTAAATGAATATACTCATATATAAATTGAGAAACATCAATATAAGTATCTGTTTCAGAAATAACAAGTACATTATCTGATTGCTCAAAATTACTTTCCCCAAACTTTACATATAACACATCATTGTACTCTATTTCCTGATAATATTTTTCAGAGCAACGATCACATACTACTTGAACAGTTCCTTTAATATTGAAGTCTAAAACCAACATTGAGTTGAGTTTCTCTAATACCAAATCAGCTCTAACATTGCCTTTTTTTAATCTGCTATTTTCAAAACATTCAAAAAAAGACTCATCAATATTGAAACTATAATCATGCTTCCCTATAGATAAACCTGCAAAAGGTATGTTATATTCCTTTAATAAATCCAAAACTAAAAAAAAATTTCAACTTTTAAGGGTGCAAATATATAACTTATTATCCTAAAAAAAAACTGATATTAATTATAAGTTTATGAGTTTGTTATTTTTTAAGCAAAAAACTTGAAAAAAATTAGATTATTTTTATCTTTGAGTGTAACTTTGAGCACATTTTAAAATTTATACTTATTACAAATTAAATATAAAATAAACAACAATGAGTTTCATAGAAGAGCTTAAATGGAGGGGCATGTTGCATGATATAACTCCCGGAACAGAAAAACTATTAAAGGAAGATTTTGTTTCAGCTTACGTTGGGATAGACCCTACTGCTGACTCCCTTCATATTGGTCATTTGGTTTCAATAATGATGCTTAAGCATTTTCAAGTTGCGGGCCACAAGCCTTTACCTTTAATAGGTGGTGCTACAGGAATGATCGGTGACCCAAGTGGCAAATCACAAGAAAGAACCTTGTTGTCTGAAGAAGTTTTAAGGCATAATGAAAAAGCCATTCATAAACAGTTAATAAAATTTCTTGATTTTGATTCAGTTAAGAACAAAGCTGAAATTGTAAACAATTATGATTGGATGAAAGATTTTTCATTCCTGCAATTTTTACGTGAAATAGGCAAAAAAATATCCATAAACTACATGATCTCTAAAGATTCTGTTAAAAGTAGGCTTGAAACAGGTTTATCTTTTACCGAATTTTCTTACCAGTTAATTCAAGCTTATGATTTTTTACACTTATACCAAAACAAAAACTGCAAATTACAAATGGGTGGATCTGACCAGTGGGGCAATATTACTACAGGCATTGAACTTATCAGAAGGACAACAGGAAACGAAGCCTATGCGGTTACTTGTCCTCTTATTACTAAAGCTGATGGCGGCAAATTTGGAAAAACTGAGCAAGGAAATATCTGGCTGGACTCGCGCTATACTTCTCCATACAACTTCTATCAATTCTGGTTAAACTGTAGTGATAAAGACGTTGAAAGATATATCAAAATTTTTACTTTGATGCCGAGAGAAGAAATTGAAAATTTAATAAAAGAACATTGTAAAGAGCCTCATCTTAGGAAATTACAAAAAGTTTTAGCAAAAGATATAACCATTAGAGTTCATGGTGAAGAAGAATATAATTTGGCTGTTGAAGCATCCGGTATTTTATTTGGAAAAGGAACTACCGAAATGCTTTTAAAATTACCAGAAGATGTTCTTTTATCGCTTATGGAAGGTGTTCCAAAACACACTATATCTAAATCAAGTATAGAAAATAAAATTTCTATCATTGACTTTCTTACTGAAGAAACAGGGGTCCTTCCATCAAAAAGTGAAGCTCGCAGGGCTCTTAAAGAAGGTAGTATTAGTATAAACAAAAAAAAGGAAAATGAGTCAAAATATGTATCTGTTGATGATTTAATAAATTCAAGATATATCATTGTCCAAAGAGGTAAAAAGAAATACTTTTTAGTTATAGCCGAATAAGATGAATTTAAACATTTCTTTTTAGCATAAACTCCATTTAAAAAATGATAAAAACCACCCCCCTTGCTGAATTATTACGTCCTAAAACTATGGATGAATTTCTCGGACAAGATCATTTGGTTGGCAAGGATAGTATACTTAGAAAAAACATAGAGTCCGGTCATCTGCCATCTATAATCTTGTGGGGACCTCCCGGTGTTGGAAAGACAACGCTGGCTAATCTAATAGCAGGCAAACTTAACATGACATTTTTTACATTAAGTGCTATCAGTTCTGGCGTTAAAGATGTTAGAAATGTTATAAATAAAGCCAACGACCTTAATGGAAACGTCTTACTGTTTATAGATGAAATTCACAGATTTAGTAAGTCTCAACAAGACTCTTTATTGGGGGCTGTTGAAAAGGGAGTTATTAAGCTAATTGGAGCTACTACAGAAAATCCTTCTTTTGAAGTAATCTCACCTTTATTATCAAGGTGTCAGGTATATATCTTAAAAGGATTAAAAAAAGAAGATCTTTTAATACTTTTAAAAAAAGCTACCGATTACATTAAAAATGAATTCGGGAAAAATATATTATTTAAAGAAAATGATGCTATATTAAGGGTATCTGGGGGAGATGCCCGGAAACTATTAAATGCAGTTGAGCTAATTGCAAACTCATTTGATAAAGATAACATTGAAGTCAACAACAAAACAGTTATTGACACAATCCAAAATAAATTAGCTATCTACGACAAAGATGGCGAGATGCATTATGATATAATATCAGCTTTTATAAAATCAGTAAGAGGGAGCGACCCTAATGCTACTGTTTACTGGCTTGCGAGGATGATAGAAGGCGGAGAAGATCCGAAATTTATTGCCAGAAGACTTATAATACTTGCATCCGAAGATATTGGTAATGCAAACCCAAACGCACTATTGCTTGCGAATAATTGCTTTGAAGCTGTTAGCAAAATTGGCATGCCGGAAAGCAGAATTATACTGTCACAAACAGCTATTTACCTTGCTACAAGCCCAAAAAGCAATTCCGCCTACATGGCAATAAACAATGCCCAAAAACTTGTTAAAGAGCAGGGAAACCTAAGTGTACCTTTACACATAAGGAATGCTCCAACTAAATTAATGAAAGAAATAGGTTATGCCAAAGATTACAAATATGCTCACAGTTTTCAAGGTAATTTCGTTTATCAGGAATTTTTGCCCGAAAAAATTACCTCTGCTATATTATATGAGCCGTCCAATAATCCACGAGAAAATGAAATACGGGAAAAATTGAAAAAATTATGGGGGAAAAAGTATAATTATTAATTTTTTAACTACATAATAAGACTTTAGTAAAATTCAATTGTATAGTTTAATAAATAATTGATATATGGAATCTAATAATGAGAATTTTTTAAAATATTTAGCTCAAACTTCAACTATTCCACTTGCTATTGAGATAAAAAAAGCTGAAGGGGTTTGGTTATTTGACAGTAATAATAAAAAATATCTTGATCTTATATCAGGTATTGCCGTTAATAATATCGGTCATTGCCATCCTGAAGTTATTAATGCTATTCAGGACCAAATTCAAAAGCACCTTCATGTTATGGTTTATGGGGAATTCGTGTTGGAGGCACAAGTTAAACTTGCCAAATTAATACAAAGGACCCTCCCTGAGCCACTAAATAACATATATTTTGTTAATTCCGGAAGTGAAGCAATAGAAGGCGCTATTAAGCTGGCAAAAAGAGCTACCGGGAAACCCAAAATAATCTCTTTTGATAATGCATATCATGGAAGCACACATGGTGCTTTAAGTATGATTGGAGATGAAGCTCTAAAGCAACCATTCCAGCCATTATTACCTGAGGTCAACAAGATTAAATTCAATGATTTTAACACATTAGATGAAATAGATAACAAAACTGCATGTGTTGTGATTGAGACCATTCAAGGAGAAGCAGGAGCGATTGTTCCAAAGCCCGAGTTCATGAGAGCTTTAAGAAAAAAATGCGATGAAACGCAATCTCTTCTTATATTAGATGAAGTGCAATGTGGTTTTGGTCGAACAGGGAAATTATGGGCTTTTGAACACTACAGTATTACACCTGACATAATTGTTACAGCCAAAGGATTAGGTGGAGGATTACCACTAGGAGCTTTTATTTCATCAAAAGAAATAATGGATAAACTCTCTTTTGATCCTGCTCTTGGTCATATAACTACTTTCGGTGGCAATCCTGTAAGCTGTGCTGCTGCTTATGCCACATTAAATGTAATTATTAAAAATGAATTATATAAAAAAGCTGAAAGCAAAGAACGACTTTTTAGAAAAAATCTTAATCATCCCGCAATTAAATCAATAAATGGAAAGGGATTAATGCTTGCAGTTGAATTCGATAGTTTTGAAACAAATAAAAAAATAATTGATTCGCTTATTAAAAAGGGAGTTATAACCGACTGGTTTTTATTTGCTCCGAAATGTTTGCGAATTGCACCCCCTTTAACTATTTCAGAAGAACAAATAAACTATGCTTGCTCATTAATAATTGATACGATTAATGAAGAAGCATAAAAAACAATTGAATTTGATAATAATTCTAAATTGCAAAAAATGAACAAAAGAAAACTTTATTATCTTTTAAGTCCGAAATTAAGAAGAGCTGTAAGAAGGTTATATTATTTGCCGGCAGACATTTTTGATTTTTTGACCGGCAAACGTGATAAGCAAACCCCTCCTAAAGGTAAAATATTTGTTGGATCAGGAGATTTTAAAAAACAAGGAAAGGATTTTGTTGCCAGGCTAATCAAATATGCCGGATTAATGCCTAATCATAGAGTGCTTGATATAGGATGTGGCATTGGAAGAGCTGCAATTCCTCTCACAAAATATATTAACGAAAAAGGCTCTTATGAAGGTTTTGATATAGTTAAATCCGGAATAAAATGGTGCAAAAAAAATATCAGCAAAAATTATCCTAACTTTAATTTTAAGCATATTGATTTAAAGAACGATCTATATAATTTAAGTTCGGAAAATGAAGCAAAAAAATTTGTTTTTCCATATAAAAACAATGAGTTTGATGTTGTTTTTCTCTTTTCTGTATTCAGCCACATGTTGCCCGAAGATGTTGACAATTATCTTTCACAGATAAACAGAGTCTTAATAGATAACGGCGTTTGCTATGCAACCTTTTTTATTTTGAATGATGAAGTAAAAGCCTTTATGCAAAACAACAATGGGATAAAATTCCTTTATGATAAAAAAGATTACGCTTTGCACGATAAAAATGTAAAAGAAGCAAATGTTGCATATAAAGAACCATTTTTAAAGAAAATGATAGAAAAAAATAATTTTGAAATAGAAAAAATCATGTATGGCTATTGGTCAGGCAGAGAGAAAAACAACAGTTCGGATTTTCAGGATACATTGATATTAAAGAAAAAGTTTAAAGAAACATAATCACAAAGGGGGTCAAGTTATTAAGTAATTGGTAGGTTTTAGCTAATGAGCAGTATATTTTTAAAAAAAATGTTAATCTGGCAATTCGGATGTCGTAAATGACAAGAATTTAGCAGTATTTTATTCTGCTGACAAAACCACTTGATTTTATCCAATGTAGTTAGTTTCTGCCAAAAGTTGAGGGATATCATCCAATAGCAGAAATTCCTGGCTTCCGGAAAGCATCGCAGAAACTTTTATAAAACATTATACAATAAAAAAAAATATTTTACTTTTGCTTTAAAGCAAGTAAAATTAAATGAATTTAAAATGAAAAATGTTTCATATATATATATAGGCATATTAGCAACGATACTTATTGCTGTTTTTTCATGCCGTTCGGATTACAATCCTAAACCACGAGGATTTTTTAGGATTGATTTACCGGAAAAAGAATATCAAACTTTTGATACAACATATCCATATTCCTTTAATTATCCCGTTTATGGAGAATTGATCCCCCATGAAGAACAAAAGGCTAAAAATGGCGAAATTTTTTGGTCTGATTTAAAATTTCCTGTGTTTGACGCAACTATTCATATAACATACAGAAGCATAAAAAGCGAAGATGACGCTTTAAGATATATTGATGATGCTCATAATTTTACTATTAAGCAAATTCCAAAAGCCACAGCAATAAATGAGAAAGTTATTAACTATCCCAAACGTTCTGTATATGGGATGTTATATCATATTGAGGGGACAAAAGCTGCTTCAACTTTACAGTTTTTTGTAACAGACAGTATAGAAAACTTTTTAAGAGGGTCGCTATATTTTAATGTGCCTCCCAATAATGACAGCCTTGCTCCGGTTATCTCTTTTTTAAAAGAAGACGTTGAATATCTCATAGAAACATTCAAATGGCAATAACGGAGATTATATTTTAGGGAACCCCGTGTTGTTTCAAACAATCATTGCTCTACTCTTCATTGTTAGGCATTAAAATATTGTTATATTTTTCTTTATTGCTTAACAATTCGATTGCAGCGATTACAGCATCGTCTTCCGACAATGAAGCTTCAACTTTCCCTCTTTGAAAATAATAACGAGGAATAATTTCCATCATCAGGTGAAATTTTATTTCATCCTTAAAAGTTTCAAGATCTCGACCTTTCTTTTCAATTATATAGTTCTTAAGCTCATAGGCATGCTCGCTAAGTTCTTCATAATAATCATCTTCTTCCATTGCTTGTTTCAGCTCTCTTAATTTCCTTTCGCTAGATGTTTCATAATCGTAATCCTTATCTGAGATAAAATCAAGAAAATCATTGTAAATGCTTTTTGATATTTCAAACTCTTTTGGGTCGGTGATTTCCTTATTAGCATAATAAAAATTCGTTGCAAAATCGAATAACAAATGATTTCTATATAAAGCAAAAGTAATATTACTCATAGTAGGCGGTTCTATTTCCTTATCAGGTTCTATTCCTCCACCATCATAAACTATTCTTCCGTTTTTAGTTTCATAAGGAACTTTAAGTGAGTCCGGGATTCTTGATGCGCTTCCGTCTTCCCTTCTAACGGCATAATCCACTGATTGAATTCGTCTTCCGCTAGGTATAAGATATTCAGCTACGGTTACTTTAAGTTGTGTATTATAGCTGAGAGGAACTATATTTTGCACTAATCCTTTTCCAAATGTACGTTCGCCAATAACCACACCTCTGTCATAATCCTGAATAGCTCCCGACACAATCTCAGAGGCGGAAGCACTTCTTCTATTTACAAGCACTACTAAAGGGATATTTTTGTCAATAGGGTGATTAGTGGTATAGTGTACTCTATTCCTATCCTCAATTCTTGATTCAGTACTTACTATCTTTTTATCTTTCTCGATAAACAAGTTGGCGGTGTTAACAGCCTCATGTAATAATCCACCACCATTATCCCTTAGATCTAAAATTATGCTTTCAATATTTTCCTCTTCAACTAATGATTTAAACACTTCACGTACTTCCGTTCCGGCATTTCTTGTAAAATCTGTAAGTTTAATATACCCTATGTTGTTATTCAGCACTCCATGATAAGGAATATTATCAATTTTAATTCTTTCGCGAGTCATTTTTATCATTAAAGGCTCCGGTTCAGTTTTTCTTTTAACCAAAACATTAACTGAGGTTCCGGGCTGTCCTTTCAGAAGTTCTGCAACCTCTTGCGAACTTCTATCTTTGGTAGATTGACCATTAACTTCAATGATTATATCACCAGCTTTCAATCCTGCTTTTTGTGCAGGGGCTCCTTTATAAGGTTCTGTAATCACAATTTTTGATTCGCGTGTTTGAATAACAGCTCCCACGCCACCATATTGACCTGTAGTCATTAATCGTGAATCTTCAATATCTGATTCCGGAATAAATGTAGTGTATGGGTCAAGAATGCTAAGCATTTCATTTATAGCTTTATGCATCAATTCGGTAGGGTCAACCTCTTCAATATAATTAAGATGGAGTTCGCGATAAAGTGTAGCAAAAATATCAAGGTTTTTAGCTATTTCAAAATTTTTACTTGCAAACCCGGTGCTAAACAATAAAGTAACAACTAAGACTACAGAGATAAATAGGTTTCTAATTTTTTTTTGCATTTGAATAAAGTTTGATTAAAAGACTAATTTATAATATTTTATGTGCTGAAAATTTACGGCACAGGATCAAATCCGGAGCCACC
Source organism: Bacteroidales bacterium (assembly GCA_003559475.1). Classification (GTDB taxonomy): domain Bacteria; phylum Bacteroidota; class Bacteroidia; order Bacteroidales; family UBA7960; genus PUKZ01. The sequence continues at coordinate 438 of PWLF01000120.1, read as the reverse complement.
CCACGGATGACATGATGTAAATCTGCGTAAAGTCAGCCACCCTCCCTTTAAAACACCATGTTTTTTAATTGCATCTATCCCGTATTGTGAACATGTTGGCTGAAAACGGCATGATGGTCCCAAATAAGGTGATATCGCTCCCTGGTAAAACCGTAGTATTCCAATTAATATACTTTTTATTATCTTTTTTAAAATACTCATTTATAATTATTTGCCAGCAACTACTTCATAATTACAATTTTCTTCTTCAATTCTTGATATCAAAAGTTGCAAAGATAAATTTAATTTGCTTTCAATCTCCTTATAAGTTTTTAAATCTTTGCTTATATAAGTTATTGCTAAAACACAATTCAACTTCTTTTTCTTCAAAAACGAATAAAAAGGATTTTTGTTTTTTCTGAAAGATTCTTTGATTAATCGTCTTATTCGATTTCGTTT
>PWLF01000020.1 GCA_003559475.1 Bacteroidales bacterium | reverse complement strand
TACCTACTTTGGTAGTAATTCTTGACTTATCACAGAGCGCGAGGACGCTTTGTTTGGGCTTGATGCTTGTCCCGTCCATTCGGGATTTTGTTTACTTTTTCATCTAAGGAAAAAGTAAAAAATATTCAAAGCTGTGGCTCAGTCGGCAGTACGCGAACTGCTGACTGGCGACTGGCGACTGCTGACTGACAAAGGCCGACTAAAAAAAGACAATGAAGACGACGATGTTACGTTTTAATTAAGTAAACCGAAATTAAATTTTTATAAAACGATTATTCAAAAGATTTTGAATTAATCATTATTTTTGTGGTTAATCAAACATTTAAAATATTATTGTTATTATGAGAAAAATTGTTTTTTCATTAGCTTTCCTTTTTATAAGCAATGTTTTGTTTTCTGCTCAGATACTAATCCCTATGGACAAAACTCAGCAAAACCATTTAAAAGCTTATGGTATTGCTTATCATGTATTAACTTATGATATTGAAGTAAGCTGGCTATTAAATTATAAAGGCGGGAGTTTTATGTTTTCTTACCACCCCGAATTTGAAGAAGAGTGCCTGGTTAGAGGTGTAAGTTTTGATATTATTTCCGACGGACAAGCATCTAATATTCTAAAAAAAATAAGTAGCCCTGACGTTAATAAAGAAGAAATCCGTTTGCATCAAGTCCCCAGAATCGCAGTTTACACACCACCTAATAGTCTGCCATGGGATGATGCTGTTACTTTAGCTCTTACTTATGCTGAAATTCCTTATGATGAGATCTATGACAGAGAAGTCATTGCCGGCGTACTGCCTATGTACGACTGGCTTCATCTTCATCATGAAGATTTTACCGGACAGTATGGGAAATTCTATGCAGCTTACCGCAATGCGGACTGGTACCAAGAAGATGTCCGCTTAAATGAAAGAATGGCAAGGGAACTTGGATTTTCAACAGTACCTGATTTGAAACTTGCTGTAGCTCTTAAAATAAAAGAGTTTGTTATTGGCGGAGGTTATATGTTTGCAATGTGTTCAGCACCTGAAAGCATTGACGTTGCTCTGGCTGCTAAAAATGTTGATATAGTACATGAAGTTTTTAACGGGAAACCTATGGACCCAAATGCACAAGAAAAATTAGACTTCTCTTATACCTTTGCTTTTAGAGATTTCGAAATAGAAACCAATCTTTATGAATATTCTATCTCTAGTATTGATGTGCCAAAAAGGGGAAGGAATGAGGAAGTAGACTTCTTTACTTTATTTGAATTCTCTGCAAAATGGGACCCTATCCCAACTATGCTTACCCAGAATCATGAAACTGTTATTAAAGGATTTATGGGACAAACAACTGCTTTTAAAAAGCAATACGTAAAACCTACTGTTACAATTTTAGGCGAAAACAGAGCAAAAAAGGAAACAAGATACATTCATGGAATAAAAGGAAAAGGAACATTTACTTTTTACGGAGGGCATGATCCTGAAGATTACCGGCATTTTGTCGGAGACCCTCCAACTGATTTAGACCTTTACCCTAATTCACCGGGATACAGATTAATTCTTAATAATGTGTTATTTCCCGCTGCAAAACCTGAAAAACAAAAAACTTAATGTTTTAAACCTTAGGCGTTTTCTTAACTTTTCTTTTATATGTTAGAAAAGCATAAGGATATTTGTTTTTTTCATCTGGTTTATGCTCAACTATATCAATCAGCTCCCATTTTTCGCTATCAATATCAGGGAAAAAAGTATCCCCCTCAAAATCAGCATATATTCTGGTTATAAGAATATTCTTTGTATAATAAGAGTCAAGCGCCTTTTGATAAATCTCCGCTCCCCCGGTTACAAAAACTTTCTCCTCATTTTTAACCATACTAATTGCCTCTTCAAAAGAAGAAGCTATCTCACAGCCCTTAGCATCAAAATCTTTTTGCCCGGTAACTACTATGGTTTTTCTTCCGGGCAGTGGTTTGCCAATAGATTCGAAAGTTTTTCTTCCCATAATCATGGTATGACCCATAGTTGTTTCTTTAAACTTTTTAAGATCAGCAGGCATATGCCATAACAACTTATTATCTCCACCAATCACATTATTATTAGCAACAGCAACAATTATTATTAACTTCATAAATAATAGCCTTTAAAATATATAGTTTACCTGATTTATTGTTTGTTAAAGCACCCTTGTTTTAACATCATTCTCAATTAAAAAAATACTTTTGTATAAAAACAGCCGTTTATTCTTTTAAAGAAAGTTTACTACTATCAAACTTTTAATCCTACATTATTTGCGAAAATAATATTTTATTAACTACTTTTATTAATTTTTTAATTTAAATTTTTCTAATTTTGCTTAATAATTCTATGATAATTAACCATAGAATCATTAAAAACTATTAAGCAGAGACATAAATTAAAAGAGTTAAGGTTAATTTAATACATTTATAAAAAAATACACCAATGGATAAAATTGAAGTAATAAAGAACAAACTTATTGACATTGAAAATATTAAGAGTAAATTAGCTTACTGGCGATTTCTAAATAAAAAAATTGTGTTCACAAATGGTTGTTTTGACATTTTACATTTAGGACATATTAAATATTTGTCGGAAGCGGCAAACATGGGAGATATATTGATTATTGGATTAAACTCTGACAGTTCGGTAAAAAAAATAAAAGGTAATGGCAGACCAATAAACAATCAAGATTCAAGGAGTATGTTGTTAGCATCATTGTTTTTTGTTGATTCTGTCATTATTTTTGATGAAGAAACCCCTGCTGATTTAATAGAAAAGATCAAACCAGACATCTTAGTAAAAGGAAATGATTATAAAGAAAATGAGATTGTAGGTGCTGACATTGTTAAAAAAAATAACGGCAAGGTAGTTACCGTTGAACTTGTTGAAGGATACTCCTCTTCCAATATTATTAATAAAGTTAAGGATAATTAAATTTTATAATACTTTCAATACATTAATAGCCAAAATTTTAAAAAAATAAATAATATGTCAGAAAATAATCAAAAAAACAAAAACATTCTTCGTATTTATATGCCAATTATACTGTCTATCATTTTAGTATTAGGTGTTTTAATTGGCATAAACCTTAATTTAAAAAGAGGCTCCGGTCCGGAAAGCAAGTTTTTTTCAATTAGTTTTGATAATGAATACCATAAGATAAAGAATGTAATTAATTTCATTAACGAATATTATGTTGATACCGTTGACCACCAAACATTAGAGGAAGAAACCATAAGAAGTTTGTTAAACAATCTTGATCCTCATTCATCGTATATTTCATCTGAAGATTTTCGTGAATTAAATGATCCTTTAATGGGTAGTTTTGAAGGAATAGGAATAGAATTTAACATGATAAATGACACGGTAATGGTTATTAATCCAATATCCGGTGGTCCAAGCGAGAAAATCGGAATAATGTCGGGCGATAGAATTATAAAGGTTAATAATAAAAACATTGCAGGAGTAAAAAAATCAACTGATGATATAGTTAGGATGCTGAAAGGAGAAAAAGGGACTGAAGTTAAAGTAACCGTCCACAGAAGAGGCGTTGATGACCCACTTGAATTTACAATAGTTAGGGATAAAATTCCTACACATAGTCTTGATATTGCATACAAATATAATGATGATATTGGCTATATCAGGCTAAATCGTTTTTCAGCTACAACACATAACGAATTTCGCAATGCTTTAGATGGATTAAAAGCCCAAAACATGTCTAAACTAATACTTGATTTACGTGGAAATGGTGGTGGCGTTATGGATGCTGCAATAAATATCGCTGATGAATTATTAAAACCTCGTAACTTAATCGTATATACTGACGGTCGCAGAAGAGATAGAAATTATGCTTATGCTAACAGACAGGGAGCTTTTGAAGATGGAGAAATTATAATATTAATAGATGAATGGTCGGCTTCTGCAAGTGAGATAGTTGCCGGAGCGATACAAGATAACGACAGGGGGTTGGTTGTCGGGAGGAGGTCTTTTGGTAAAGGTCTTGTACAAGAACAAGTTCAACTTGGAGATGGCTCAGCAATCAGACTTACAACTGCAAGATATTATACTCCAACAGGGCGAAGCATACAAACACCTTATAAAGATGGCACATCAGAAGACTATTTCTCCGATTTTATTAACAGACTAATGGATGACCCTCTTGAAAAAGAAATACATGATAGTCTTATCTTTCAAACTAAAGGAGGAAGAAAAGTATATGGAGGCGGAGGAATTACACCTGATGTTTTAATTCCTGCTAAAAGAAATGAAAGCAATGTTGCTTTTAACAAACTCGTTAATAAAGGACTGATATACGAATTTGCATTTGATTATGCCGACAGGAATCGAACAAATATTAATAAATATGAAAATGCGCAAAGATTTGTCAAAGAGTTTGAAATAAAGTACTTAATATTTAACGATTTTTTACAATTTGTTAATTCACGTGATTTAGAATTAGATGAAGAGGATATTAAAGAGTCAAAAGAAAGAATTATGAATCATCTTAAAGCATATATTGGAAGAAATATATTTGGGAATGATGCATTTTATCCTGTTATTCATAAAAAAGATGAAACCTTTAATGAAGCGGTAAATTTATTTACATCAAATAGATATAAGACTTATTTAGCACCATAACTTTTGAAAAGTCTTCAGCTTTTTCTAAAAACCTAATTTTGGAGCAATTTTTTTCATTGAATCAAGAGCTATTTCGGCAAACTCATTAACTTCAAGCCCGATTTTTTCGCATTCTTTTATTGTATCTCTGTTAACTGATGCAGCAAAAGCACTTTGTTTCATTCGTTTTGTAATAGATTTTGTTTTTACACTTTCAAGTTTTTTATCAGGATAAACCAGTGCGGTTGCAAATATCAACCCTGTTATTGTTTCTGCAGCTGCTAATGCATGGTGTAGCATTTCCGTTCTTTCCATTCCATGTGCCCCATCTTCATTATGCAATTTTATAGCCTCTATAATATCTTTATCAATATCATATTCTTTTAGAATTTTTTCTGTTTCAAGTCCATGCTTTTCTTTATCTTCATGAGTATTTTCTACATCAAGATCATGTAATAATCCTGCCAAACCCCATTTTTCTTCATCTTCTCCAAAATGATTAGCTAACGCCCTCATCACTGCCTCGGAAGCTAAGCAATGAGCTATCATTTTTTCATTTTTAACATGTTTTTCAAGTAAACTTAGAGCTTCTTCGCGATTCATATATTTTATAATTTAATTATTAATTATCCTCTTTTAAACAACGTACATAAAATCCTCGTTCTTTTTGGTGTGCATTACGAGTACTTTGAGTAATGTTATATCTTATATATCTGCCATAAGAATAATCATCATCTCTAGAGTTTGAAGTCCACCAATGTCCATTAAGCCCAAATATTCTAAAATCTCCATCCGTTTCTCTGTAACCACCGGGATATGCTAAGAAATCGTCATTAGCTTCAAATGCAGGATGCTCTCTTAAATCACCCGGGTCCCAAAGGTCATAGCCATGAGCAAGTTGACTACCAACATCATCACCTCTATGAAGTGGACTTAGCCATTCTTCCTCATCCTCAGGATAATCATAAGTAGAATCAACAAACCCTTCCAGATACATCCAATCTATATCACTTGGTAGTATCCAACCATCAGGACATATTCCTTGTGATCCCGGCTCTGTTTCTCCATCCATTGCAGCCCACCAACTGTACATAACTCCATAAACAGCATAATTTTCTAAATCCTTAGCTTCACTAACATCACTCCCATCATAACCTTGAACTCCAAAAGCGGGCTCTGAATTTATACCTTTAGCTTCAAATTCTGAATTATTATGAACTTCCGGCAAATATCTTAAATTCTCTCTAAACCAACATTGATCACCCATCTGAACGGTTTTATATACATTCCCATCGCGAGGATCACAAAAATTATCTCCGCAGTTTTGAAAATTAAAACCATCACATAAACCCGGCTCATAACCCGGCAAACACCACACCTCGTTCCAGGATTCTTCCAAATATATCTCAATACATTTTGTTGCTAAATTAAATATTAATAACGATTCAGAAGGATCAGAGATATTATCCCTATCTGAGGTTACCATTCGGGGTAATAAAAAACCCTTATCTTCTGAAATCAAATCCAACACTGCCGATGAATGAGCCGTCTGGTTATCTTTATCACTTATTGAAACTTGAGAAAAAATCACACCTGAAAATAAAAAAGAAAAAAACAATCCTATTACAATTATCTTTTTTGCTTGCATAATAAATTTAGAAATTAAGTTCAACAATTTTGTTAATAAAAATCTAACTTCAATTATTTTTAATATATTTGCTAACTATTTTATTCATGAATAGCAACTGCAAATATAATTATAAGACAAATATATAAAAATTTTTAAATACGAAATTTTTTATATATCATAATTTTGTTAATTATAAATTTCAAACAATATTACTGCTACTTTGTTATATTTTTTAATAACTAACTAATTACACCAAAAATATACAAAAATCCATTAATTAATTATGAAAACTATATATGATAAATTAACTAAATTTTTATATATCAAACATATACATACTTAATTAATTAATTAATTAAACTTAAAAATTAATTGTTTAACTAAACTTTACTGAAATGAAAATAACTTTTTTAATAATCTCGCTTATAATTTTCAGCATTCCTGTGAAGACTGAAAATAACACAAATGGTGGCAGCAAAGGATTTGATGGTTATCATCAAAGGAATGATTTTTTAATGGCTTCACCCGGAGCTATGAGGTTCGGGCTATATGGATTTGATAATCCAGCTATTTTAAATTATGTAGAACATCCTGATTTTATGTTTTCCTGGTCTGATCAACACGGTAATTTTTCGGATTTTAATCGCTGGGGAATTTTTGCCGGGATGCCTAATCATGGGTTTGCTATGATGAACCATACTCTTGACGGAAACACAATAAGAGACTACAGAGTATCTGCTGCTTTTGGCAACCGTTCTGTAAGTACAGGATTAAGTTATAACTGGTCTAAAGGAGATACTGAGTTTTTTGGCAGAGAGCATTCTGTTACACTTGGGACACTGATTCGCCCAAACAGATATTTATCCATTGGTCTTATAGGAACTTCTGTGACAGATTTTGATCACTATGAGGGGGTCATTGATTTAGCAGTAAGACCTATGGGGAATGAAAAAGTCGCCGTTTTTGGTGATTATGCATTACGAAATGACATGGACCTTGCTGATGGATATTGGAGCGCAGGTGTTGCTTTTGAAGCTGTGCCCGGAGTAAGGATAACAGGGAGATATTTTGACCATAAAGCTTATACTTTCGGAGTAGAATTCAGTTTAGGAAATGTCGGTCTATCAACTCAAACATTCTTTGATAATGACTTTAACCATGGTCATAATTCATACGCTGTAAGATTAGGTTCTTACGACAGAAACATTATTCATGAACATGTTATACCTGCAAGATATTACACGCATATTGACCTGTCAAAACAAATGCGTTATCAAAGGTATAGATTTATGGATAAAGCAAATTCTTTAATAGGAGTATTGGATGCTATAGAAGCTTCATCTGAAGACCCGAGAGTAGCCGGAATTGCAATAAACGCAACAAGTATAAGTATTAACCAAACAATGCTTTGGGAAGTAAGAGAAGAACTGAAAAAATTCAAAGAAGAGACAGGCAAAGAGATTATAGTATTTGTAGATAATGTATCTATGAACAGCTACCACTTCATATCTATTGCTGATAAAATAGTTATGGATCCACAAGGTTCTCTAACATTGCCGGGATACCTCATGGGAGGGATTTATCTGAATGAAATGCTGGAAAAAATCGGAATAGGAGTTGATGAATGGAGATATCACGAATACAAATCCGGTTTTGAAACTTTTTCCGGTACTGAGATGAGTGAAGAAGACCGCGAACAAAGACAACTGCTGGTAGACAACCTATACAATTTGGCAAAACAAGACATAATGTCCGGCAGAGGATTTTCCGAAGAAGAATATGAAATGTTTGTTAATGAAAAGGTGTTTTTCAATCCTAAAGATGCTATTGATTATGGCTTGGTTGATGAACTAGGAAGGTGGACAGATATAGACGATATGCTTGAAGAGAAGACCGGAGACGAAAAAGCATTGTTAAAAACAGATTCTCTTCAAAAATATCTATTCCCTGCCGATAACTACTGGGGTAAAAAACCAAAAATAGCCGTAATATATGCTGAAGGAGTTTGTGATATGGAAAGAGGGATAAAAGCAAAATCGTTGAGAAAAGATATTGAAAAAGCACGTGAAGACTCTAATGTGAAGGCTGTCATTCTGCGTGTAGAATCTCCGGGTGGCTCTCCATTAGCATCCGATGTAGTAGCTGAAGAATTGCTAAAAACAAAAGAAGAAAAACCTGTTATAATAACTCAAGGCTCAGTAGCTGCATCAGGCGGATATTGGTTGTCAATGTATGGAGATGAAATAGTTGCTGCTCCTAATACTATTACAGGATCAATCGGTGTTATTTCAGGGTGGTTTTATGACAAAGGAGTTAAAGAAAGAATAGGATATAATACTGACTATGTTAAGCAAGGTAAGTTTGCCGGTATGGGTTTCGGAATTCCTGTTCCTCTACTAAACATTCCTCTAATGGATGAAAAGTTTGATGAAGATGAAGAAGAAATTATAAGAAATTATATAGGATTTATATATGATGATTTCATTCAAAGAGTTGCTGATGGAAGAGATATGGAATATGATGAAGTTGAAGCTATAGCAAAAGGAAGAGTATGGTCAGGAAATGACGCACTTGAAATTGGATTAGTTGACACCATCGGAGGGCTTAAAACAGCTATCAATATCGCTCTTGAAAAATCAGGCATTGGTGTAGGAGAAGAATTTGAAATTGTAGAATATCCTGAACCCGGCTTTATGGATTTTAGAGTTTTAACTCAAAGATTATTAGGAGTAAAAACAACTCCTAAGACTAAAATATCAGAAGACCCTACAATAGATTACTTAAAATACAGATTGGAAAATAATACCAAGCCGTTATTGATATTGCCATCTGATTATATGAATTTTAATTTAAATGATAATTAAAAAATAAAAAATATTTAAACTAAGCTTAAGCGGGTAAAAACTTTAATTTTACCCGCTTTTTATTTTATTTTTGCATTAACTTTTAGATAAATTTATATACTTTTGATAAAAAAACATAAGTATTAACATTGGAAAATAAATCAAACAGTAGTCCTACATTAATTGAAGCCATAATACCTGTGGCTTTTTTGACTATAGCAATTTCTGTTAATGTTTTTGTTTTTGGAGACACTTCATTAGACGGCTCAAATCAAATAGTTTTATTAATATCTTCCGCTGTAGCAGCAATTATTACAATAAAAACAGGCGTTGGATGGAAAAAAATTCAAAAAGGAATAGTAAAAAGTATCAGCAATGCTATTCCTGCAATTATCATTTTACTTCTAATCGGTTCTTTGGCAGGCACATGGATGATAAGCGGTATAGTTCCTGCAATGATTTATTACGGTCTTCAAATTTTAAACCCTACTGTTTTTTTAGTTGCAGCATGTATCGTAAGTGCGATTGTATCGTTAGTTACCGGCAGCAGTTGGTCAACAGTAGCAACCTTAGGCGTGGCTTTGCTTGGCATTGGCACAGCTTTAGGCATCCCAACGGGTATGGTTGGAGGAGCAATCATTTCAGGAGCATATTTCGGAGATAAAATGTCTCCGCTGTCAGATACTACAAACCTTGCGCCTGCAATGGCAGGAACAGATTTATTTACTCATATTAGATATTTAGCATGGACAACCATCCCCAGCATAATAATAGCTTTAATTATTTTTCTATTAATAGGATTAAACCGTAGCAGTGATGGCGTATCAGAAGATATTATACCTGTTTTATCAACAATTGAAAGCACTTTTAATATTACGCCATGGTTGTTTATTGTGCCCGCTCTGGTAATAACACTTATTGTAAATAAAACCCCCGCTATTCCCGCTCTATTAGCAGGAGCCGTCTCAGGAGGCATCTTTGCCATAATTTTTCAACCTGATATTATTAGAAATATTAGCCAAATAGATGATAACTACTCGCTTGCATCATATATAGCCGTTATGAAAGCTATGTACACAAATATCGCTATCAAAACAGACCATGAAATAGTAAGCAACCTTCTTGAAACAGGTGGAATGAGTGGAATGTTAAAAACAGTATGGCTAATTATAACTGCTATGATATATGGAGGAGTTATGGAAGCCGGAGGATTACTAAAAAAAATAACGGAATCTATTATAAAACTTGCTAAATCAACAGGATCACTAATTTCATCAACCGTTTTTACATGTATATTTTTTAATGTAACTGCAAGCGATCAATATCTAAGTATAGTCGTTCCCGGGAAAATGTTTGCTAAAACATATAAAAAAAGAAACTTAACTCCACAAAACCTGAGCCGTACTTTAGAAGACGGAGGGACCGTAACATCTGTTCTTGTACCATGGAATACTTGCGGAGCAACACAATCTTCCGTACTCGGTGTAGCAACTTTGACTTTTTTACCATATTGCTTCTTTAATATTGTAAGCCCTTTTATGTCAATATTATTTGCTTATCTAAATATAAAAATTTCACGTATTTATAATAAAGAAAAACCGAATAAACTTTCAGAATAATGAACAGAGTGATTGTTTCCGTAACAAACGATATAGCAACAGACCAAAGAGTTATTAAAACTTCTGAGATACTAAAAGAATCAGGATTTGAGGTTTTAATTATTGGACGAAAGCTTAAAAACTCGCTCCCGTTCAGCCCAAAATCAATGAAAGTTAAAAGATTTAAACTGTTTTTTAATAAAAAATTCTTATTCTATGCAGAATATAACATACGGCTTTTTTTCTATCTTTTATTTAAAAAAAATGACTTGTATTTTGCCAATGACCTTGATACTTTACTTCCAAACTATTTAATATCTAGATTAAAAAACAAACCTTTGATATACGACTCTCATGAATATTTTACAGGAACACCCGAAATACAAAATCGCCCTATAGTTAAACGAACCTGGGAAACTATTGAAAAATTTATATTTCCTAAACTGAAAAATGTTATTACTGTAAACGACTCAATAGCAGAACTTTATTATAAAAAATATAATTTAAAACCGCTTATAGTTCGCAATGTCCCTAAAAGTCAGGCTGATTTTATTCCAAAAACAAGAAAAGAATTGGGCTTGCCTGAAAATAAGAAGATAGTGCTTTTGCAGGGGAGCGGAATTAACGTTGACCGAGGAGCAGAGGAGCTTTTAATGTCTATGATTCCAAAATACGGACTGCAGAATATTGTTCTGTATTTCATAGGAGGAGGCGATGTTATCCGCTCTCTAAAAAAAATGACATCAGATTATAACCTTAATGACAGGGTTTTCTTTTTACCTAAAATGAATTATAACGACCTTAAACACTATACAGCAAATGCAGATATCGGTGTTTCGATAGATAAAGGCAACTCTTTAAACTATAAATACAGTTTGCCTAACAAAATATTTGATTATATAATGACAGGCACACCAATACTTGCATCTTCGCTTCCTGAAGTTGAAAAAATTGTAAAAAAGTATAACGTTGGTTTTATTTGCAAAAGTCATGATCCCTCTGTAATTGCAGAAAGCATTAAAACTATGATTTTAAACGAAAAAGAATATAATATTTGGAAATCAAACACTAATTTAGCGGCAAAAGAACTATGTTGGGAAAAAGAATCTAATGTTTTGAAAATATTAATACAAAAGATTAAGAAAAATAATTGAGATTCCTGAATTCAATTAGTAAATTCAACAAAAAATAAAAAAACATTTTGTAGTTTACAATTAAAAGAGTATTTTTGCACTTTTATAAATCTAAGTTGATTTAGATAAAAACATTACAATAATTTGTTAACCAAACTTCATAGAAAAGATGAAAAAAGATATTCATCCAAAAAATTATCAACCTGTAGTTTTTAAGGACTTGTCAAATGATTATGCTTTTCTTACTCGCTCAACTGCGACTAGTAAAGACAAAATAAAATGGGAAGATGGAAAAGAGTATCCATTAATTAAATTAGAAATATCACATACATCCCATCCATTTTTTACCGGAAAACAAAAGCTTGTTGACTCGGCTGGGCGTGTTGATAAATTTAGAAGCAAGTATAAAAAACATCTTAAAGACAAAGATAAAAGTTAATTTGCTTTTCATAAAACAAATAAAACTTTTATTAATTTTTAAAAAACCCTTTTTTGAGGGTTTTTTTTTAATATCTTTGTATACTTTAATCAGTAATAAAAAACTGTTTTTATCAAACATACTACAATAACATTTTAAATATATAAATTACAATGAATTACATATTATTTGGAGACCAAACAAGGAATAATCTATTACCTTTTACCTTTACAAGACCAATATCTGATATTAGAGTTGGAATAAGAACTATACGTGAGAAGTGGGAAAATGCTTTAAATACCAAAATATCTTCTCTTACAGAAAACTATCTTAATGAAAAATATCCGATAGTAAAAAAAGAAGACAACATTTTAATAAATGGAAGGTTTTTGCCTGATCAAAAATTATTAAAAGAAATTCATGAATTAAAACCTAATCAAACACTGGTTGTTGATGAAACAATAATAGCTTTGCGACTAAAAGCAAAAGATATAGACACGTTTGATTTTGATTCCTCTGAGGCTGTCTCTCCTTTGATTACTTCAAGTAAACCTACTAGTATAAATAATTTGTGGGACATTTTTGTTTTAAATAAAAAAGCAATATCCGATGATTTTTTAGCTCTTACTAAAGATAAAAAATCTAAAGATATACCATCTTCTGTTCAGGTAACAAAACCGGAAAATGTATTTATTGAAGAAGGAGCAAAAGTTGAAAATATAATTATAAATGCATCCGAAGGTCATGTTTTTATAGCTAAGGGCGCTCATATAATGGATGGTAGCATTATCAGAGGGCCTGTTGCTATTTGTGAAGGAGCAACCGTTAAGTCAGGAGCAAAAATTTATGGAAATACTACAATTGGACCATATTCAAAAGTTGCAGGTGAGATAACAGATTCTGTATTCTTTGGCTACTCTAATAAAGCTCATGACGGATTTTTGGGTCATAGCGTAATCGGAGAATGGTGCAATCTTGGTGCTAATACAACAACATCTAACCTGAAAAACAACTATGAAACAGTAAGGATATGGAACTATAACGAAAACAGTTTCATTGAAACAGGTTTACAGTTTTGCGGAACATTTATGGGTGACCATTCAAAATGCGGAATAAACACAATGTTCAATACCGGAACCGTTGTTGGTGTAAGCGCAAATATTTTTGGCACAGGACTTATGAGAAACTTTATACCTTCTTTTACATGGGGTAGTGCATCAGGATTTACAGACTTTGAGCTGGATAAAGCAACTAAACTTGCAGAAAAAGTTTATAAAAGAAGAAATAAAGAATTTGATAAGCTTGATGAAAATATTTTAAAAAGCATATATAATCAAACTTTTAATTACAGAAAAGATTAATATTTAAAAATTATTTCTTCCTTCTTGTCTAATCATTTTTTACAAATAACTAATTTGGCACGCCTATTGCATATTTAGTAAGCGGTAAATGTTTTATTAGCAATATTTAATTACAAACAACTAAAAGCATTATTTGTCAAGACATACAGCCGAATTTGTTTATTATTACTCTTATACTATAATGGTATTGTTTTTATCAACTCTGTATGAAAACTTATGACAATTTGGCATTAAAAGTAATATATCATTCTGTTTAATTGAAAAAATATTTTAAATTAAATACTTATATACAAACTAAAATTAAATATTTAACCAAATTTTTATATTAATGGACGATTTTTTAGATAGAGACGGGCTTTTGTTCACTGATTTGATTGATGCTGAAGCTGAATTTATTCCTTTACTTTCACTAAAAGATGAAGAGAAGATGGATACAGAAGAATTACCTGACAATCTTCCTCTTATGCCTTTAAAAAATACCGTATTGTTTCCCGGAGTTGTCATACCTATTACTGTTAGTCGAGACAAATCAATTAAACTTGTTCGTGAAGTCTATAAAAAAGATAAACTCTTAGGAGTTGTTGCACAAAAAGACGCTGAAATTGAAGATCCAACAATTAATGACTTAAATAAAATTGGAACTGTTGCAAGAATTATAAAAATCCTTCAAATGCCGGATGGAAGTACTAATGTTATTATTCAAGGTATTAGAAGATTTGAATTGGAGGAAATAATTCAAACAGAGCCATACCACTTTGCAAAAATATCTCCTTATGATGACCCTAACAAAAAAACAAGAGTAGATCAAAAATTTAAAGCGCTTATATCAACAATTAAAGATCTTGCATTAAAGATCATAAAAATGTCGCCAAACATCCCTAGTGAAGCTGCTTTTGCACTTAAGAATATTGAGAGCTACTCGTTCCTTGTCAACTTTATTGCATCAAACTTAAATATAGAAGTATCCGAGAAACAAGAGCTTCTCGAAATGAAAGACCTTAAAACCAGAGCAAATGTCGTTCTTGGTTTTTTAACACGTGAGATGCAAGTTGTTGAAATGAAAAACAAAATACAGTCAAAAGTAAAAGTTGACATTGATAAACAACAACGCGACTATATACTCAATCAGCAATTAAAAACCATACAGGAAGAGTTGGGAGGCTCTCCTCAAGATCAACAGTTAAAAGAGTTGAAAGAAAAGGCTGACAAAAAGAAATGGAGTAAGCAAGTTAAAGAAGTTTTTAATAAAGAGTATAGCAAGCTTAAAAGGATGAATCCTTCTGCTATGGAATATTCTATGCAGCTTAATTACCTTGAAACTGTTATTGACCTTCCCTGGAATTCATACACATCTGACAATTTTGACCTAAAACGGGCTTCAAAAATATTAAATAATGACCATTACGGTTTAGAAAAAATCAAAGACAGGATACTGGAATATCTTGCCGTTTTAAAACTCAAAGGCGATATGAAATCTCCAATATTATGTTTTGTTGGTCCTCCGGGAGTTGGAAAAACATCATTAGGAGAATCTATTGCTAAAGCCGTAAACAGAAAATATATCAGAATGTCATTGGGTGGACTAAGAGATGAAGCAGAGATTAGAGGACATAGAAGAACTTATGTTGGAGCTATGCCCGGCAGAATTATCCAAAATATTAAAAAAGCAAAATCTTCCAACCCGGTATTTGTTCTTGATGAAGTGGATAAAGTTGGCCAACAGAATTTTAGTGGAGACCCCTCCTCTGCCCTCCTTGAAGTGCTTGACCCAGAGCAAAATCATTCTTTTCATGATAACTATCTTGAAATAGATTATGACCTTTCCAAGGTAATGTTTATTGCAACAGCCAACTCTTTAACAAACCTTCATCCTGCACTTAGAGATCGCATGGAGATAATTAATCTTAGCGGCTACATAATTGAAGAAAAAACTGAAATTGCTAAAAGACACCTTATCTCAAAACAAATGAAAGAGCATGGTTTGAAAAAAAATCAACTTTCTTTTAGCAAAAAACTTCTTGAAAAAATAATCTCCGATTACACAAGGGAATCCGGTGTAAGGATGCTTGAAAAAAGAATTGCTGATATAATAAGACATAAAGCAAAATCTATAGTTCTTGGTGAAAATGTAGAGAAAATCATTAAGCCAAGTGAACTGGAAAAAATCCTAAATTCTCCCCCATATTACCGAGACTCATACTCTAAAAATGAGGTTCCGGGAATAGTTAAAGGATTAGCATGGACATGGGCAGGAGGAGAAGTTTTATATGTCGAAGTAAGTATAAGCAAAGGTAAAGGAGAACTATCCATGACAGGAAGTTTAGGAGATGTTATGAAAGAATCTGCTACTCTGGCATACGAATACTTAAAATCTCATGCATCCAGACTAAATATTGACCCTGATATATTTAATAAGTGTAAAGTTCATATTCATGTTCCTGAAGGAGCTACGCCCAAAGATGGGCCATCCGCAGGTATAACCATTTTTTCAGCTTTAGCTTCAGCATTCACACAACGTAAAGCTAAAACAAATGTAGCTATGACAGGTGAAATTACACTTAGAGGAAAAGTATTGCCTGTTGGCGGGATAAAGGAAAAAATTCTTGCTGCTAAGAGATCTAAAGTTACTGATATAATTTTATCGACTCATAATAAAAAAGATGTAAAAGAGATTAACCCTATTTACGTTAAAGGTCTTAACTTTCACTACATTGATGAAATGATTGATATTATTGATATAGCAATACATAAATCTAAAGTTTCGGAAAAACATAATATTTTCCCTAAAATAGAAAAAAGTTAAATATTTTTATCTTTAAATATTAATGTTGCATTTTGTTATTTTTATTTTTAAAAATTTTTATATCTTTGCAACCGATTTTATAACGGTTCCGTAGCTCAACTGGATAGAGCAACGGCCTTCTAAGCCGTAGGTTGAAGGTTCGAGTCCTTCCGGAATCACAAAAAAACCCGCAATTACTGCGGGTTTTTTCTTTTATAAAGGTTATTTCCTTCTAAATAAGCTAACAAAATATCTTTACCTTGCCATTCTTTTAAGGTCACTAATTAATAGGGCATCCGGCTCTAATCTTTGAACTTGATGGTCATTAGAATATAAAACCTCACCTTCTGTTGTTATTATAAATTTCCAACATCCCCCCTCTTCTACTGTTCTAGCAGGACCAAGTTTATGCAAAAATGCAATATCATCTCTTTGCTGAGCTATTGCTTCTTGGATATCTTCTCTTGTAACTATCTTTACAGGATAGGGATAATATTTCTGAATCTCTTCAACAGTTCTAATCTGAGGTGCAAGCTCGTCTTCAAGCAACCAAAGCTCATACTCTTTTACTCTACTATCTCTAACATTTAAAAATCTTGTTAAACCAAGATGATCAGAACCACCCGACTCTGCAGCATAGTTATTCATAAATCGTACAAAAGCACCTAATTTATATAAATACGTTTCCTCCTCAGAATCTCGATATGCTAATGGAACTGAACCCAAATCAGGCATACGATTAAAATGACGCTCTTCATCACCCAAAACAAAATTCATAAACTTGAATATATGAGGAATATCTCGTTGCTGAATTTCCGCTAAAATGATAAATGAATACTCATCACTGGTTCTTATTCTTTGAAATTCTTCAAACGTAATAAACTCATAAGGAGTTACCGTCCAAAATCTCTCCATCTCTTCTTTCATACGCTCATTAAAATTAGACATAGGTTTACCATGCTTCACAACCAAAGTTGTCCCCTCATGAAAAGCCCTGTAATGTCTCCTTCTAGCTCCTCTTACCTGACATACCGCCTCAAATGCGATAAAAGCAAGCAAAGCAATAACTAAAATTCTCTTGTTGTTCATTTGTATAAGATTTAAATTAATAAATTGTTTAACAATAATTATTCTATTTTTTTATTTTGCCTAAATATTAAATTACATACATAACATGCAAATATAAAGAATTATTTATTATTATGTTTTTAATAAATTTAATATTACAAAAAACATACCACTTATTATTATTTTAATGCTAACTACTCTGTTGAAACTTAAAAAGCCTGCTATATTATTGAAAATATAGCATAATACTTGATTATATATTAGCATATAAAGAATTATCAAAATACAATAATAGTTTTTTAGATAATTATGAGTTATTTAGATTTCAAGATTAAAATGGTATTCTGTAAAAAATTGAATAATTAAAATCAACAGTTACTCTATCATCTCCTTTTCCATACCCACCAACCACATAGGGCTTTAAAAGAGAGTCATCTGTCTCAAATACAACAAATCTAAGCCTTAAAGACCATCCGATAAACAAGTTTCTATATAGTTCTGTTTTTAAACCACCAACCAATTCACTCCAGTGAGTTGCAAAATAATTTTTTTCTATAGATGTTGTATATGGATCTTCTTTGTTCCAATAGCCATCCCAAACAATAATATTATTTGCTCCATGAGCTTGGTTACTATATCCATACCTAATTCCAAAATATAAAATGTCATTATTTCTAAAATCCTCTCTTTCTAAAAGATTATAATCAAATCCAATTCTGTAAAACCAGCCATCAGAATAATAATCATAATCTTGTCTGTCAATATTTACATTAAGAATCCCGGCTTCAACTTTTGCAAACCAATTTTTACTAAATTCAATATCAAAAGACCCCTCATACTGTACAATTTCAGGCATAAATACTGACCTTATGGGATAAGAAACCTCACCTCCAACTCTAATAGAGCGTTGAAATAAATTATTATCCTCAGAATATCCAATAAATGGATTAATCAGCAGCATCATTAAGCAAATAAAAACTAATATGTTCTTCATTTGTATCTGTTATATTATATTCTTTTATTGAATATGACTCTATTAAATTATTTGTTATGTAAATATCTGTTATTTCAAAAAAAGTTGCAAAACCACACTCAACGGATATAATAGTTAAATTGCGACTATATTCAATTTTTATTGTATCTCTGATTTCGTTATAAAAAACTAACTCAAAACCACATTCATCCCTTGAAACATCCAAAGGAAGCTCAATCATTCCTGCTTGTTCATTATCATATATAAACTCACTTTGATTTAATCCCTTTACACTAATATTTTCGACAATAACTGATTGGTCTTCGAAGTTTTCAGTTATATAAAACCCAATACGTAAAGGATTATAAGCAACGTCTTCACATAAATCTTCTTGACAGCTTTGAAGCATTATCAAAAAAATTAATATCAGTGCATGATTTTTCATATTAAAAAAATAAGCTGTTTATTATTATGTAGTTATTTTATAACAATATATTATTATTTATATTACTCTGTTAAATAAGATAAATCAGACAAATCTTTTACTAAAATCTGTATGGTATCCTTTGTTTTTTGCTCTAATATAACCTCTCTGCTGTTTATAAAAGGAGCAATATCAATTTTTTTATAATGCCTTATTGTTAGAAGAACTTTATCATAAATACATTTAATATTAAATTTTTTTTCAAGCCCATTTATAAGAGCAGGAGTTTTTACTCTATCAAAATCAAAACATACTAAAAAGCTAATCGCTGAATTTTGCATCATATTTATTTTAACATTATGTTTAGCAAATTCAGAGAATATGTATGACAAATTATTCTCAGCTATAAAACTAAAATCCTTTGCAGAAATTGATAGCAAAACTTGATCTTGCTTGATTATAAACGAAGGGATTTTTTGATCATTTTGATTGTTATCATTGATAATTGTTCCTTTTTCTTTAGGGTTGAAAAAAGGTTTTACAATAAGAGGTATATTTTTTTTTCTAAGAGGTTTTAGTGTTTTCGGATGTATGACCTTAGCTCCATAGTATGCAAGCTCAACAGCTTCCCTATAAGAGATATTATCTAAAAGCTTTATCTTTTGAACTTTTTCAGGGTCGGCATTTAATAAACCCGGTACATCTTTCCAAACCACTACTTTTTCAGCATTAAGCACATAAGCTAAAATAGCAGCTGAATAATCTGACCCTTCGCGACCCAAAGTGGTAGGATAACCCGCTTGCGTACCACCAACAAATCCCTGAATTATAGCAACTGAATGCTCCTTACTGCAATTACACTTTTTAAAAAAAGGCAATATATTTTCTTTTACTTTAGCATTTGTTATATCCCAATCTATATTAGCATCCCTGTACTTAGCATCCGTTTTTATAATATCTTTTGCATTAAACCATTGATTAAAAACACCAACTTCATTCAAATAATTGCTTATAATTAATGCTGATAAATCTTCTCCAAAAGATACTATTCTATCATATTCGAAATTATAATTAATCCCCGGCTCATCATTTAAAATATTTTCAATACTATCAAACAAACCATTTAAATCATCAAATAACCTCTTATTATTTTTATTAAAAAGATTTTCAGCTATCTCAAAATGATAGTTTTTTATTTTACTTAACATATCATTTTGCTTATTATGATTCCGATCTAAATAATAGCCTGTTAATTTTTCTAATGCATTTGTAGTTTTGCCCATAGCTGACACAACCACTACAAGAGAAACATTATTATAATCCCTTATTATTTCAGCTGCATTTACAACTTCCTTGGCACTCCTAATTGACGCACCACCAAATTTAAAAACAAACATATTTAACAAACATTTTTGAATAAAACACAACAAAATTAATTAAATAATCAAAACTTACACAAAGAGATATACTTTAGATTTTTAAATAGATTAAAAGAAAAACCCCGGCCTCATATTTCAAAGACCGGGGAAACCAACAATCAAAAAAAAACAGGAAACTAAACTTTGTAATTTTAATAATCTTTTAACTCATCCATCAATTTTTTTCTTGTAAAGTAAATCCTGCTTTTAACTGTACCTATAGAAATGTCTAACTTTTCAGCAATTTCTTTATACTTATAGCCTGCATTATACATTTCAAAAGGTTTGCGTTGTTCCTTATCAACAGAACTAATTCTTTCATGTATATCTTTTACAGATAATACCGAATCAGGTAAATCCACCTTGCTTTCATTTGACAAGTCTAAAAGAAACTTATCATCTGTATTATCAAGCATAGTTTTATTACGAACTTTTTTTCTATAATCATTAATAAATGTGTTTTTCATAATTGTAAAAGTCCAAGCCTTAAGATTCGTATTATCTGTAAACTTTTCTCTATTAGTTATAGCTTTGACATAGGTTTCTTGCAAAAGATCTTCCGCATCATTATAATTTGATGTTAAAGTATAAGCATAATACTTTAAATTTTCCTGAAGACCTACTAACTTATAATTAAATTCTACTGCTGTCATGATTGAAAAATTTTTATGTTTAACAATTCAGTGATAAAGTTAAACAAAAAAATCAAACAAACAACAATTTTAAGATTTTTTAACTAATTAAATATAAATATATGTAATTTTCGTGGGCAAAAAATGACTTTTGAAGGTAGGTATATAACAATGTAATTACTTGCATGAGTTTTATTGGAATTATTTATTCTGTTTAATAGAACATTAATCTGTTTAAATTATCATCGATTTTTTTTAATTAATCAAAATAATCAATTAGATTTGCATTTGTTTTTTCGATGATTACTTTGTTTAACTATATAATTATTATTGATTAATTATATATATATTTGCTACTAGACAAAAAATAAAAATAGATGAGTGAAGAAATCTTAAAAGCTTTAATGCAACTTTTTGCTATTATTGCAAAACAAGATACCGGATTATCCAAAAGCGAAAGAGATTATGTCGAAAACTTTCTACGCCATCAACTTAACGAAAGTTCTGTTAAAGAATATCTTGATCTTTTTGATTTTTATATAAATGAAGGCGATTTTACATCATCAGAACAGTCTAAACAAAGCGATTCTTCAAAAACATTGGAAATCGCCGAAAAAATAAATAATACATTAGATAAAAAACAAAAAATAGTCGTATTAGTAAGATTGTTTGAGTTTGTAAACTCTGACAAAAATCTAACCCCTCAAAGAATATCAATAATAAAAAACACTGCAGATATTTTTAATATTTGCAATGAAGAATATAAAGCAATTGACACTTTTATATTAGAAGATGCACCGGATAAATTAGATATCAAGGAAATATTATTTATAGAATCCGGCGACAAAGAATTAAATAAAGCAAAAAGAATACAGTACCCCTATCTTGAAGGAACAATTATCGTTTTAAAAATAAGTAGTGCTAATTTATACTTTTTAAGATATACTTCTAACAAAGAATTATTATTAAACGGGTTACCTATTAATAATAACAGAGTATATCTTCTCGCAAGAGGAAGCGTTATTAAGCAGCCAAAAGGAATGCCGATTTTTTATACTGACATAGTATCATCTTTTAGGTCTGATGAAACTTCCGTTAAAATTCATTTTAAGGCTGAAAATATTTATTATGAATTCCCTGATGACGGCAACATTGGTCTAAATGAAATCAATATCGAAGAAGAGTCAGGAAAAATGTTAGGGATACTTGGAGCAAGTGGTGCAGGAAAAACTACACTGCTAAATATTATATCAGGAATTGAAAAACCAACAATTGGAAAAGTTTCCATTAATGGAATTGACCTTCATAAAAATATTAATTCAGTTAAAGGAATTATTGGACACATACCTCAAGATGACTTATTGATTGAGGAATTAACAGTTTATGAAAATCTTTATTACAGCACTAAGTTGGTTTATAAAGACCTATCTGATAAAGAAATCAAAAAAAAGGCAGAAAAGATATTATTCAATTTAGGCTTATTGCATATTAAAGATTTAAAAGTTGGCAATCCTTTAAATATTGAAATTAGTGGTGGGCAGCGCAAAAGACTTAATATAGGACTAGAGTTAATTAGAGAACCATCTGTATTGTTTGTTGATGAACCAACATCAGGATTATCATCAAATGACTCAGCAAATGTGATGGAACTACTACGCGAATTAACTGTTAGAGGAAAACTAATATTTGTTGTAATACATCAACCCTCATCCGAAATATTTAAAATGTTTGATAATATTACTATACTTGATGAGGGCGGTTATCAAATTTACTATGGAAATCCAATTGAGGCTGTTATATATTTTAAAGAACTTGATAATCAAATTGACAGTCATGTTGGTGAATGCCCGTCATGTGGAAGTCTAAACCCGGAAACCATTTTCAGCATCATTGAGTCAAAAATAATTGATGAATACGGACAACCGACTGTAAGTAGAAAAACCTCAGCACCGGAATGGTTTGAACATTTCAAAGAAAAAATATCTATAAAAAGAGTGACAAAATTTTATGATAAACTACCTCATTCTTTTAAAAAACCAAACTGGCTAAATCAATTTAAAGTATATTTTAAGCGAGACCTTTTAACAAAAATATCTAACAAGCAATATCTTGCCCTAAATTTGCTTGAAGCACCCCTTTTAGCTTTTTTACTTGCATTTATTATAAAATATATTGAAGACCCTACCTCCAACCTTTATATTTTTCGCGATAACGACAATATTATGCCATATATTTTTATGTGCACAATTGTTGCTCTTTTCTTAGGATTGATAGTTAGCGCCGAAGAAATTTTCAAAGACAAAAAAATATTAAAAAGAGAGTCTTTTTTAAACCTAAGCCGAAGCAGTTATTTATGCTCAAAAATTGGAATATTATTTATAATATCAGCAATTCAGTCTTTCTCTTTTGTTTTGATTGGAAATTATATTTTGGAAATTAAAGGAATGAATTTTGAATACTTCATTATGTTTTTCTCTATAGCTGCATTTGCTAACATTTTAGGATTAAATATATCATCGGCTTTCAATTCTGCCATTACCATATATATTATTATACCGTTTTTAATAATACCTCAAATGATACTAACAGGTGCTATGTTCAACTTTGACAAAATCAACAGTGTTATTGGCGGAGGTGATGAAAAAGTGCCTATTATTGCTGAATTTGTGCCTTCCAGATGGGCTTTCGAAGGTTTGGTAGTAAATCAATATAAAAATAATAAGTATTATAAAAATTTTTATAATAAAAGAAAACTTGAAAGTGAGCTTTATTATAAAAACGTGTATTATATTACTGAGCTTAAAAGATACGTTGAAGATTATAAAAACAGAAAGTCATCAGGGCATGAGAAACCAATATCCAAAGATAATTTACAACTTTTACGAAACGAAATAAAAAAAGAAAAACAAAGTAAATTCTCTTTATACCATGACTACAAATTTGAACAACTCGACAAATTATATATTAAAAAATTTAACCCTAAAATAGCTGAACAATTATACGAATACTTGGACAATATACATGATTTTTATAACAGGAGGTTCAATCATGTTAATAAAACAATCGATGATATAATTAGTGATAAAACCAGAACACCCGAAAAGCGAAAAGAATACTTAAAACTTAAAAACAGTTATCACAACAAATATTTATCGGATTTTGTCAAAAACAAAATGGCTCCTCTACCATTGGTAAGACTAGGCAATAATCTTGTTCAAAAAATAAACCCAATTTATCTTAATCCACCAAAAGAAAACTTATTTAATATTCGATCTCATTTTTTAGCTCCTAAAAAACATTTTGCAGGAAATTATTATGACACTTTTTATTTTAATTTAATTATCCTATGGCTTATGACAATAGTGTTATATATAACTTTATATTTCAAAATTTTAACAAAATTGATTTATTATATTGAAAATGGTATCCCTATTTTGAATCAAAAAATATGGAAAATGCGTATTAAATTAATAAACTTTTTAACTAAAAAAACCGGAATTTAATATATTAGTTATATATTTGTAATGATTTTTTATTATTTACCTAAAAAAATTTTGCTCCATGAAAGAAAACAAAACATATAAATTATTATTTTTTGCTTCTTTTTTATTATGCATATTTTTGTTAAATAACTGCGGCCCTGATAAAAGAGAAGACACTTCTAAGCTTTTAAAAGAACAGAAAACGGATAAAGATATTGACATTTCTAAGGACAAGGTAGGCCAAATGATTTCTTCTGTCCCAAACCCAGTTGAAATGTCATCTTTACTTCAAAAATCAGATA
The DNA here is from genome assembly GCA_003559475.1 of Bacteroidales bacterium. GTDB lineage: Bacteria > Bacteroidota > Bacteroidia > Bacteroidales > UBA7960 > PUKZ01. The sequence goes on along the minus strand of PWLF01000020.1, from coordinate 28,467 downwards.
TAATTTATTCGCATGAATTATTAAATCCTGAAGATAATATTGATAATTACAAGACAAATTTTAAGAAAGCATTAAATTTGGGTGTTTATGGCACAAATCTTGTGTATATGAATATATATGACAGAACTGTTGGCACGCTCCCATATTTAAGAAATGTGCGGAGGCTTGCTGATGATCTTAGAATTGGGAAGTTTTTTGACTATGAAACGCTTAACAAGCTATCTGAGAGTAGCAGAAATGTTGATTCTGTTTTATATATTACAAACAGAGGATTTGATGATATGACACGCTACCTTATTGAACAAAATCGTAGCGATATTGCTGTTCTTATTGCTTATGGAACATGGATCGAAAGTCTATACCTAGCAACTCATGTTAAAACATTGCCCCCAAATAAAGATCTTATACACCAAAGAATCGGTGAACAAAAATTAGTTCTTCATAATATGCTTCTTTTATTAAATAATTATAGAAGCTCTGATAATGAAAAATGTAAACATAACGAATTATTTGAAGATTTGCTGAAATTAAAGGATGAATTTGATAAAGTTTCAATTGAATATATTTATCAAGACCCGATAATGAAAAATTTTAAAAATCATATTGTTGTAGTTGATAAATCTACCAGTAAGGTTAATATTAATCAAGAGACTATTGACAACATTGCTAAACAAGTAAAATATATCAGAAATAAAATAATCAAATAAAAAAGATGATAAAAAATATATTTTTTTCTAACATTATTGTTCTTGCCTCTTTCTTGTTTTTAGCAGAACTAAAAGGTAATAACAATTTGACTGACAAATGCCAAAGCACTAGCCATGCTGAGGGAACAAGATTCATTCGCGATTTCCCTGTTCAACACACTGCATCTTCAGGTAGTTCTCCAAGGGTAGCCAGATATAATATTATACTCCATAGAGGAACAACATACAGAATTTATGCTTGCAATGATGAATCTAAACCGGGGGAAGTAATTATTAGCCTTTACCGTGATGATCAGTTTATTGCAACTTCTTATGATGTGGATTCTGACAGACACTTTCCTTATATTGAGTATGAAGTTAATGCCAGTGGACAATTTGCATTAGAATTAATGTTTAAGGGAGGTAAAGAAGGAAGAGCTGTTGGAATATTATCTACTGTTGAGTAAAAAAGAGATAAAAACAATATATAAATAAGTAAATATTATTACTTTTTATTAAATAAATTGATTATTAACTATATCTTTACTAAAATGAATCACTACAAAATAAAAATACTTTTTTTTGTTTTAATGTTTTGGTCATATTTTTTTAAAGCACAATCACAATGTGGTTATGAATTAGTAAATATTTGTTATAACAAACTTGGTTATAATTCGGTATTTATTGAAAAAACATCCGAAGAACCTATTAGTACTGACAAAAGTGCTAAAAATGGCAGCATTAAAATAATTCGTGTTTTCCCAATACAAAACAGCGAAAAAACGAAAGATGAAAGCATGACAAGAGTTATAAGTTACAATGTTGTTTTTAGTAGAAATACCAAATACGGAATAACTACATGCAATGACGAAACTAAGCCAGGCAAGGTTGTAGCAAGCTTATATCAAAATGACGAGTTAATAAGCACAACTTATGATGTAAACACAAAAGAATATACTTCTAATATCAAATATGAAGCTGAAGAAAGTGGATTATTCAGTTTAGAATTTATGTTCAAAAATGGAGAAAAAGGTTGTGCCGTTGGCGTATTATATTCAATTAACTGATTGCTAATTTCACGTTTATATTTTTTTCTTATCTTTTTAAACTAATTTTGCAAAATGGAAAATAGCAAAAGAAATGTTTTTGTTATTGAAGATAACAAAACTGAAGGAATGTTATTAAAGCTATGTCTTGGATCTATAAAAAACCTAAAAATTTATAATTTTGCATCAGCAAAAGATCTTTTTGATAATTTACATGAAAATCCAAGTATAATAATTGCAGACCTTATGCTGCCTGACATTACAGGCTATAAACTTATTGAAACTCTTAAAGAAAAAGTACCTGAAGTACCTATTATTGTTATCTCCGCACAAAAAGATATTAACCTTATAGGAAAAATTCAGGAACTGGGTATATATAATTATGTTGTTAAAGGTGAGGCTTGCATAGAGTATCTTCAAAAAATAGTTGAGGACCTCCTACTTATTATTGAAAAAAAGGAAGAATTAGAAAAATATGAATAGAAAAATAATTACATTAACAAGCGATTGGGGAATAAAAAGTCACTATGTAGGAGCTGTTAAAGGCGTTATTTTATCTGAAATACCTGATGCTCAAATAATTGACATATCACATCAAATTAACCCTTTCGATATAATGCAAGCAAGTTTTGTTCTTAAAAATGCAAGCAAAAGTTTTCCACCCGAAACAATACATCTTTTAGGAATTAACACAGAAGCTTCTATAGAAAATCCACATATAGCCGTTAAAGCAATTAACCAATATTTTATTGGAGCAGACAATGGTATATTTTCACTCCTTTTTGAAGAACCTGTTGAAGATGCTGTCGAATTAAACTTAACGCAAGATAGTGATTATTTTACTTTTTCAACCAGAGACGTTTTTGTTAAAGCAGCAAAAATGATAGCTTCAGGCGAAAATCTTAAAAATATTGGCATAAAGTATGAAAAATTAAACCAACTAATTGCTTTTAAACCTGTCGTATATGATTCAAAAATAATTGGAAAAGTTATATATATTGATGACTATGAGAATGTATATACTAATATTGACGATAGTACCTTTCGTGAAAAAGCAAAAAACAAAAAATTTAATATTGGGTACAGATCTAATAAAGAAAATATTAAAAATATTGTATCATCATACTCTGATGTACTCCCCGGAGAAAAACTTGCATTATTCAGCTCCACAGGACTTTTGCAAATCGCAGTAAATAAAGGCAATGCCGCAAGCTTGCTTGGCATAAGAACTGAGGACACCATAACCATTGATTTTTACGAATAAGTTAACATGAAAAGTTTAATAATATTTGTTTTTCATAAGCGTTATTGAATTTAAGACATTTAAGCTATTTGTATTATAATAAACTTTATTTTAAAAACCTCTCAAAAATAAATTCAAATAATGTTTACACTTCTTAAAAAAGAATTAAACAATTTTTTTAATAGCTTGATAGGCTATATATCAATCATAGTTTTTTTAGCAATCAATAGTTTATTTTTATGGGTTTTCCCTATAGAATACAATATTTTTGAATCAGGCTATGCTAATCTTGATGGTTTATTTTTATTGGCTCCATTTGTTTTTTTATTCTTAATCCCTGCTATAACTATGCGGTTTTTTGCCGATGAAAAAAAGGTTGGCACTATTGAAGTTTTGCTAACTAAACCTTTAACCGACATGCAAATTATTTTCTCAAAATATTTAGCCGGAATCGTTCTTGTATTTTTTTCTCTTGTTCCAACTATAGTTTATTATTTCACCGTTTCAGAATTTGGAATGCCTCCCGGAAATGTTGACAGAGGAGCAATATTTGGATCTTATATTGGATTATTTCTGCTTGGCTCAGTATTTGTCTCAATAGGTTTATTCGCTTCTGCTATTACAAAAAATCAGATAATTGCATTTATCGTTGCTTTATTTTTCTGTGCATTTGCATACATTGGGTTTGAACTAATATATTCATTAGATTTTTTCGGACAACATGACCTTTTTATTAGAAATATAGGCATCTACGCACATTACAACTCTATGAGCAGAGGTGTTATTGACTCACGGGATGTTATTTATTTTTTGAGTGTTATCGCACTATTTTTAATATTAACAAAATTTACACTTGAAAGCAGAAAATGGTAATCATTTTACGATAAAGACATAAATAATAATTTTTTATACATGACTAAAAAAACAAACATACAAAGAAAGAGTACCAAATATAATAATATAAAAGAGCTCGTTATTGGTCTTTTAATAATCATAGCTGTAAATTTCTTAGGCTCTTCACAGTTTTATCGTATTGACATGACAGCAGAGAAAAGATATACTTTAACAGATGCTACAAAAAAGTTAATCAATGATATTGATGATGTCATATATTTTCGTGTTTATTTAGAAGGTAACTTCCCTGCAGAATTTAGAAAATTAAGAAATGAAACAAGGGAAATGCTTGATGAGTTTAGCGCATACTCAGGTTATATTCAGTATGATTTTGTAAATCCTTCTTCGGGTGATGACCAAAAACAAGTAGAAGCCAAGTATCATTCTCTAATGAGAAAAGGACTGCAGCCAACACAACTTGATGTAAGAGAAGTTGACGCCACTTCACAAAGAGTAATATTTCCGGGAGCAATCGTAAGCTACAAAGGAAGAGAAGTCCCTATTAACATACTTCACAGCCAAATGGGAAGAAGCGAACAAGAAACTATAACCAACTCAGTTCAAGCACTTGAGTATAAAATAGCTTCGGCAATACGAATACTTACAGCCGATAAAAAACCCAAAATTGCTTTTCTTGATGGTTATGACAAAATACCTGATAAAAAATTAGCAGATATTAATAATGAGCTATTAAACTTCTATGATATTTTTTATATTAACCTTGAGAAACACCACAACTACCTAGACAGCATTAAAACATTGATAATAGCAGACCCGGTAAAAGCTATTCCGGAAGAAGATAAATTTTTGATTGACCAATACATAATGCGAGGAGGCACGGTATTATGGCTTGTAAATCCTATTTTTGCTGACATGGATAGCTTAAACCATGCTCCACAAACTATAGGCATGGCAAAAGATTTGAATATTGATGATATGCTATTTAAATACGGTGTAAGGTTAAACGCAAACCTAATACAAGACCTTAGAGCTGTTGAAATACCAATAACTACCGGATTTATTGGCAATAGACCGCAAATAGATTGGTTGCCATGGGTGTTTTATCCAATTGTTTCTAACGCAGATAATCATCCTATTGTCAAAAATCTTAATGCTATACGTACTGAGTTTATTAGTAGTATGGATACAGTTAAAGCTAAAAATGTTAAAAAAACTAAACTACTAAAAACATCTCCTTACACTAGAGTATTAAGAGCTCCTGTACCTATTAGTCTTGATATTATTCAGAATCCGTTGCCGGAAGAACTATACAATGAACAGAGACAAACAGTAGCTGTTTTACTTGAAGGTCAATTTGAATCATTATATAAAAACAGACCACACCCCATTAATAAATTACCAAGCAATCATAGTTTTAAAGAAAAAAGTGAAAAGACCTCGCAAATTGTTGTATCCGACGGAAGTATAATTCAAAACCAAATAAGCAGACATGGAGGGCATCCTCTACCTTTGGGTTACGATCAATATACTCAAGATTTTTTTGAAAACAGAGATTTTATTCTTAATGCAATAAACTATCTTGCTGACGATACCGGAATAATCGAAGCCCGAGCAAAAGAAATTCGCCTGAGAGAATTGGATAAAAGAAGAATACAGCAAAGTCGTCTGGCAGTTCAAACTTTTAATGTTATAATTCCTATAGTCATTGTAATTATATTCGGACTGTTGAAAAATTTTGTAAGAAAAATTAAATATTCCAAAAAGAAATAAACCTTTGGTAAAGCTTATAAAGCATAAAACGCAACGTATTTATATTTAACATATTAAGAAAAACGCGACGTTTCTACAAGTATCTCTTTATCTGTAAGTCAGGTATAAAAATCAAACTTATGCTTGCATAGATAATTTTTAAAATTGAACCATTAAGTCATTAAGGGCAATTATGTTTTATTAAGGGGCTGTTTAAGAGGTTTTGTCTTAATGTTCTTAATCCCTTAATTTTCTTAATGTTTTTTCTTACAAATGGGACACCCATTTTTCAAAGCATAAATTAATAACTAACTGATAATATCGTAATTATATTTTTGCTCAAAATTTTACTCGGAAGTCTGAAGAATTTATCTGCAGTAGTCTTTTACAATTGAAACAATATTTTCAATATTAATATTTTCTGCTTCTAATATATGAGTAGATTTCAAATAAAAGGGTTCTCTATTATTAAGTAAATCATCAATATATTTTTTTAATTCATTTTTATCTTTTTTTGACGCTATCAAAGGTCTTTGATTTTTCATTTTTATTAGTCTGTCAGACAAAAAATCAGCAGAGCATTTTAAATAAAAAGATATGCCGGAATTATTAATTATATCAATATTATCAAAAAAACATGGTGTACCCCCTCCTGTAGCAACTACGGAATGTTTTTTTTTGGACAATTCTAACAAAACCTCACGTTCATATTTTCTAAAATATTGTTCTCCATATTTATTAAAAATTTCCTTAATAGATTTACCTGATTTATCTTCAATCTCATCATCCATATCAAAAAAATCAAACCCTATCTTTTTTGCTAAAAGTTTACCATTGTAAGTTTTCCCACATCCCATAAAACCTATTAAAAAAAAGTTTTTCATATCTGTAAGTTTTGTTATCAATTGAGTTTAAAGTTACATTATTTTATTAAAATATTAGAAAAAAGTATCTTTTTTTTTATTATCAATTTTTTTTTATATTTTTGGAAAGAATTTTGCATTTTATTGTTAATTTTTTTTTATTTAAAAATTATTTTATTATATTTGCATATTAGAATGTATATTTGTGACTGCAATAAAAACTATAAATATTACTACTACTAGAAAAACTAATGTTTAACTAAACACCTAAAATTATTATGATTAAAAAAACTTTTGTTTCATTTTTTGTATTTAGCTTGATATTTTTTAATATATCAGCACAATACAATGTAGAGCACAATGTAATTGCCTCAGGTGGTAATTATTTTGTAGGTCCTAATGGTACGTCTATAAGTTATACTATTGGAGAACCTGTAATTCAAACCCTTCAAGGTTCTGATTATGATTTAACACAAGGTTTTCAGCAACCTGAAGAAGAACCTACTTATGTTAGTGAAATCCCTGGAGTTGATTATGGAATTAGTGTTTTTCCAAATCCTGTAAGAGATAAACTAACTATCAACATTGAAAAAGAAATGCCTGGTGACGCTAATTTTGGAATTTATGATATGACAGGAAGTTTAATTACCAGTGACAAATTAAATGGATTTACTCAAGAAGTTTCATTTGGTATGTACAAATCAGGAACTTATTTCTTAAGAATCTATGTTGGCTCACAACACCTACAAACTTTTAAAATTGTTAATCAGTAATACAATTATTTTGTAAATTTATTAATTTAAACAAATATTTTTTAATCAAACCTAGAAAGCTATGAATAATTTAAAAAGAATTACAATATTATTAGCAATGACTTTTTTTGTTGTTGCCGGCGTTTTAAGTCAAGTGCCACAGAGTTTTAAATATCAGGTAATACTTCGTGGAGATGATGGTAAGCCAATTGCAAATGATGATGCAAAAATCACAATTGAAATACTTGAAGATAGTGATGTAGTGTTTACTGAAGACCACTGGGAATTCACAAATGATTACGGATTAATTAATATTCAGATTGGTTCTTTTGAAGACCTATCTGTAATAGACTGGTCATCAACTGATGATTTTTTCATTAGAATTTCAGTAGATGATGTTGAATATGGCACAAGCCAACTATTAAGTGTTCCATATGCTCTTTACGCTCTTGAAACAGCAGTTGAGGATGGAGAAGACGGTAGAGAAATTGAACTAGATGTTGTTGGAGACTACATCCAGTGGAGATACGTAGGAGAAACTGAATGGAATGAATTAATCCCTATTGAAGACTTAAGAGGACCTCAAGGAGATCAAGGTGACCAAGGAAATCAAGGTGACCAAGGAGACCCTGGTGATGATGGCAGAGAGGTTGAATTAGATGTTGTAGGTGATTATATCCAGTGGAGATACGTAGGAGAAACTGACTGGAATGAATTAATCGCTATTGAAGATCTTTTAGGACCGGCAGGCCCTCCAGGACCTGATGGCGATCCGGGACCTCCGGGAGATGAGGGATTACATGTTGTTGATGCTTGGATTGATGGAGACAACCACCTTTGGATTGAATTAAGTAATGGTGATGAAATAGATGCCGGAGAAGTTAGTGTTACCGGTGATGGTGGCGATATTCCTGATGGAGATATTCACGGAGAAATTCTATTTTGGGATGATAATGCAGGAGAATGGGTTAGAGCAGCTCCGCAAAACCCCGGTGATTTTATGTACTGGTCAGGTACTGCTTGGGAAGTAGTTGAAGCAGGTGATGACGGACAAGTTATGACATTCAAAGACGGTAGACCTCAATGGGATGACACTGTTAGAATATCTTTCGGAGATTAATATATAATAAAAAAGCAAATAAAAATTATAACTACATATATAATTTACGCGCAATTTAACTAATTAAAAACCCTGTAATAATGCAAAACGCTTATGCAGGGTTTTTTTATTATTGCACTTTTTTAAAAAATTAACCTCTTGTTATTCAAAAAAAATTGTATATTTGCACCCTGTTTTTAAAATAAGATAACAATGCGGATGTGGCGGAATTGGTAGACGCGCTAGACTTAGGATCTAGTGCCGCAAGGCGTGGGGGTTCGACTCCCTCCATCCGCACTTAATAAATAACCCCTCAAATGGGGTTGTTTTGTTTTACATTACTATTAAAATCAACTAAACTATTGAGATAATTAAAAAATAATGCTTTAATAAATCAAATTTATAATAATGGATATAACTCATAATAAAACCGGAGATCTTTCAGGTGACATTAAAATAATAATTAAAAAAGAGGATTATGAAGAAAAGGTTAACTCTGCAATAAAAGATTTGCAGAAGCAAGCTCAAATGCCGGGATTCAGGCAGGGAAAAGTTCCTGTTAATCTTATTAAAAAACTTCATGGAAAAAATGTACTAAAAGAACAAGTTAATGAAGTACTTGGTGAATCTCTTATCAACTACATTAAAGAACAAGAACTTAATATTCTGGGAAATCCTCTTCCTTACCATGAAAAAAACGAAACTATTGACTGGGATAACCAAACAGAGTTTGAGTTTAACTTTTATTTTGGACTCTTACCTGATATTGAGTTTAAACTATCTGATGAAATAGTGGTGGATTATTATAAAATTAAAGTTGAAAATAAACTTATAGAAGAACAAATAGAAAACTTAAGACGACAGTTTGGGAAAATTATTAGCCCCGAAGAGTCAGCTGAAGAAGATTTTATATTTGGAGAACTCATTCAAATGTCCAATGAATCAACTGAAGCAGAAAATCCTTTAACTAACAAACACAATATCGTTATTAAAGAAATTGAAGATAATGATACTAAGAGCAATTTTATATCCAAAAAAATCGGAGATGAAATTATTTTTGACCTAAATAAAGCTTTTACTTCTAAATCTCATAAGGCTAAAGTTTTAAACATTGAAGAGGAGAAAGTTCCTGAAACTGACAGCCTTTTCAAGCTTAAAGTTGAAAATATCTCAAGAGTTGAACCTGCAGAATTGAATGAAGAACTTTATTCAAAAGTTGCACCTGATAAAAATATTAAAAATAAAACTGAACTAAAAGAAAAAATTAAAGATGAGATAAGTCAACAATATCAGGCTGAGGTTGACAAGCATTTCAAAAATGATGTAAGAGAAACATTAGTTGAAAAAGCTGATATTAAACTTCCTGAAGATTTTGTGAAAGAATGGCTTCACGAAACTAATAAGGAAGAATTGTCAAAAGAAAAAGTTGAAGAAAATATTGATTATTACTTAAAATCACTAAAATGGCAACTTTTAGAAAACGAGATAATCAAGGATCATAAGGTTGATGTTTCAGAAGAAGAAATAAAATCTCATATAAGAAAATATTTTACAATTCAGATGAAGCAATATGGCCATCAAGTTAATGAAAATGATGATATGCTTGAAAGCCTTGTAAATAACTTTATGCAAAAACAAGAAGATGTTAATAAAGTTAAAAATCAAATTGTAGAAGATAAACTTACAGATATTTTTAAAAAATCCTTAAAACTTAAAGAAAAAGATATTACTTTTGATAAGTTTAAAGATATTATAACAGAAAAATATAACATTGAAAATAAGAAATAATAAATAAGATTTTTCAATTTTAAATGTATAACGATGAACTACAAAGATGAATTTAACAAATATGCTACAAAGCATCACGGTATAAGTAGCATGACATTACATAATTACACATCTGTACATGGCAACTATATTAGCCCTACAATTATTGAAGAACGACAGTTGAATATTGCTACTATGGATGTATTCAGCCGTTTAATGATGGACAGAATTATTTTTTTGGGCGTTCCTATTAATGATTATGTTGCAAATATTATTCAGGCTCAATTACTTTTTTTAGAATCTGCTGATCCAAAAAAGGATATACAGATTTATCTTAACACTCCGGGAGGTTCTGTTTATGCCGGATTAGGAATTTATGACACTATGCAGTATATATCACCGGATGTAGCAACAATATGTACAGGTATAGCTGCTTCTATGGGAGCCGTTCTTTTATGCGCCGGTCAAAAAGAAAAAAGAACAGCATTAAGACATTCAAGAATCCTTATCCATCAGCCTATGGGTGGAGCACAAGGGCAAGCTTCAGATATCGAGATAACTACAAAAGAAATCCTTAAATTAAAAAAGGAGTTGTACGAAATTATAGCTGATCACTCAAAACAGGATTATGACAAAATATGGAAGGACTCTGACCGTGATTATTGGATGACAGCTAAAGAAGCTAAAGATTATGGCATGATAGACGAAGTTCTAACTAACCCTAAAAAATAAGCTTAATAAATATCGTAAAGTTTATTAATACTAAAAATTTAGATTGTAAAAGAATCACAAACAACCAATAATGGCTAAAGAAAAACGTAAATGCTCATTCTGTGGAAGAGAAGATAAAGATGTGGGTATTTTAATATCAGGAATTAATTCACATATCTGTGATCGCTGTATTGAACAAGCTCAACATATTGTTGCTGAAGAAAAGGTTGCCAAAGGCCAAAGTAAAGTTCCATCATTCAAACTTTTAAAACCAATTGAAATAAAAGAATATATTGAGCAATACGTTATTGGGCAAGATGAAGCAAAAAAAATAATATCTGTTGCCGTTTATAATCATTATAAAAGAATTTCGCAAATCAACAAAAAGAGTGAGGAGAAAAATGATGATGTTGAATTGGAAAAATCAAACATTATATTGGTTGGAGAGACGGGTACCGGAAAAACATTATTAGCTAGAACAATAGCCCGTATGTTACAAGTTCCTTTTTGTATTGCAGATGCCACGATACTAACAGAGGCCGGTTATGTTGGTGAAGATGTTGAAAGTATTTTAGCTCGATTATTACAGGTTGCTAATTACGACATCGCTTCAGCTGAAAGAGGAATGATTTTTATTGATGAAGTTGATAAAATAGCCAGAAAAAGCGACAACCCATCAATAACAAGAGATGTTTCAGGAGAAGGCGTTCAGCAAGCCTTACTGAAAATTTTAGAAGGAGCTGTTGTTAACGTCCCACCTCAAGGAGGAAGAAAGCACCCGGAACAAAAAATGATACAAATAAACACACAAAATATATTATTTATATGTGGTGGAGCTTTTGATGGAATAGAAAAGAAAATTGCTTCAAGATTAAAAACCAACGTCATAGGTTATGGAAGCAGAAAAGATAAAGAAAATTTAGATTATGATAATTTACTTCAATATATAGCACCTCAAGATTTACGAAGTTACGGGTTAATTCCTGAAATTGTTGGAAGACTACCTGTTGTTGCACATCTTAACCCTCTGGAAAAAAAGACATTAAAACAAATATTAACCGAGCCGAAAAATTCATTGATAAAACAATACTCAAAGCTTTTTGAAATGGATGAAGTGCAACTGGTTATTGATGATAAAGTATTGGATTTTATTGTTGATAAAGCTGTTGAGTTTAAACTCGGGGCAAGAGGTCTTCGCTCAATATGTGAAATAATTATGATGGATGCTATGTTTGATTTATCATCATACGCAAAGAATAAAAAATTTCATCTCACACTTAACTATGCTAAAAAGCAATTAGACAAAACTAACCTCAGTAGATTAAAAGTTGCTTGATTTATTTTTACTTTTTTGTTAACTTTACATTTAATTTTTTATTAATTGGCATATTTGTTGATTTACAAATAATCAAATGAAATATCTAAAATTAATAACGGCTATACTTTTTTTCATATATCTTAGCAATAACACCTCTTATTGTCAAGACATAACAGAGGGAGTTGTGGCTCGGGCTCGAATAATTAATGGAGATACAGTGCCTTATTTATCGCTGCCTCCGGTAACTATTGTTGGTGAAAGAATTTTTGAAAGCAGTTCTGAAAAACGAAGGCACAACAGATTAGTTAGAAACGTAAAAATTGCATATCCTTATGCCCGTTTAGCCGGGATTAAATTTAAAGAATATAACGAAATGCTACTAGAAATTGAAAATGATTCTGAAAGACGAAGGGTAATGCGTGAAGTTGAAAACGAATTAAGAGATCAGTTTGAAGGCGATTTGCGTAAACTAAATTTTTCTCAAGGCCTTATACTTATCAAGCTTGTTGATAGAGAAACACAGCATACTTCTTATGAAATAGTAAAAGACTTCAGAGGTGCTTTCAGGGCAGTATTTTGGCAATCTTTTGGGCGAGTTTTCGGTTATAATCTTAGAGAAAGATATGACCCTGAAGGAGAAGATAAAGATATTGAGCGAATTGTTCAATTAATAGAAGCCGGAGCAATATAAATAATTATTTTCCCCTACCTTGAATAATAATAAGAGCGGTGTGAATTAATATTTTGAAATCAACAGCTAATGACATATTCTCAAGATATAGCAAATCATACTTCATTCTCTCTATCATTTCTTTTACATTTTCTGCATATCCATATTTAACTTGCCCCCAAGAAGTAATTCCGGGCTTTATTTTTTGAAGCAGTTTGTAATGAGGAGCCTTCTCAACTATTTTTTCAATATAATACTTTCTTTCAGGTCTGGGGCCAACAAGCGACATGTTTCCAATTAAAACATTATAAAACTGAGGTATTTCATCAAGTCTTACTTTTCTCATAAACCTTCCGAAAGGGGTTATTCGAGGATCATTTTCACACGATAGCTGAGGACCACTCTTTTCAGCATCAGTGTACATTGAGCGAAATTTATGCATTACAAAAGGTCTTCCTTGAAGCCCAATTCGTTCATGAGAATAAATAACAGGACCGGGGGATGTTAATTTTACAATTATAGCTGTAATTAAAAACACCGGAGATAAAATAACTAAGCAAATAATTGATACTACAATATCAATAAATCTTTTTATAGTTTGCTGCCATGGAGGCAATAAACCTTGTTGAATTTGAATTAAAGGAGCATCAAAAATTGATGTCATTTTTACGGAGCCCAACAATATATGATGCATTTCGGGAATTACTTTAATCAAAACATTCGTTTCGTAAAGGTCTGCAAGTATATTGCCAATTTTTTTATGTTCACGAGGGTCAATAGCAACTATTACCTCTTCAATTTCATACTTTTCAATAATTTCTTTTATATTGCTAAACTCCCCCAGATAAGGCAACTTTCCTTCAAGTAAAAGCTTATCCTGTTCAGAAACATTAACAAAACCTTTAAATTTATTCCCGGAAGACTTTTTCTGAGATTCTATTTCATCAAAAATTGCAACCGCTTTCTTTTGACTACCAATAATTAATGTATTAAACCCAATTATTCTATTGTGTATTTTATGAGCAACCCTGGATGATAAAATGAATCTGAAGATTGAAGTAAGGGAAGCGTGAAAAATAAATAACATAAAAAATGAATGATAATAATTTCTATTGGCCTGAACTTCAGCATCTATAAGTACGACGAAGAAAATTATCAGTACCCCGAGCAAAGAAATAAAAAGTGTTTGTCCAAATTCCGCTAATCTTGATCTTCTAAATATCTTTTTATAAGAACCCGTTGCAGAATAAAGCAACAACCAAAATAACGGGATAATAATCAAGCCAATAGTTAAGTTATCATCAATAAAAACCTGCTCTGTTATTTGAGAAAACCCAATATCATCATTTAATCGCCTGTAGCTAATGAAAAAAAACCACGCTAAGAAAGCTGAAATAAAATCAGCCAGCACATATTTTGCAGTTTGTATATTCTGTAGTTTTTTATTCATTATTGCAACCTTTAACCTTAATACTAATTAAAAAAATTAATCAGGTTTAATCTGAATATTATTTTCAATTTTATCCATTATTTTATATGCCAGCTCCAAAGAATTATATCCATCAATAATGGTAACAAGAGGCTCTTCATTAATTTCAATTGAGTGCTGAAATTTTTCGAGCTCTGTTTTAATAGCATTAATTGGTTTTATTTCCGGTTTATTTATTAGTATATGTTTTTTAGGTTTGCCTTTACCTAAATCAAGAACTAAGTCAAGAGGACTGGGGTTACCTTCAAAATCTTTCATTCTTATAACTTCTGATTCTTTTTTCAAGAAGTCAACAGCTAAATAACAGTCTTTTTGAAAAAATCTTGATTTTCTCATATTTTTCATAGATATTCGACTTGCTGTTAAATTCGCGACACAGCCATTATTAAACTCAATACGAGCATTAGCTATATCCGGAGTATCAGAAACTACTGCTACTCCACTGGCGCTAAGTTTTTTTATTGTTGAGTTAACAACACTTAAAACTATATCAATATCATGAATCATTAAATCAAGTATAACCGGAACATCTGTGCCGCGGGGGTTGAAATTTGATAATCTGTGCGCCTCAATAAACATTGGATTATCAAAATATGGTTGGGCTGCAATAAAAGCAGGATTAAACCTTTCAACATGACCAACCTGAACCTTAACACCTGCCTCCTTAGCAAGTTCAATTAATTTTTTCGCCTCATCTAATGTCGTTGTAAGCGGTTTTTCTATAAAAACATGCTTGAAGTTTTTTAAAGCCAATGATGCCGAATCGAAATGCGAAACAGTAGGAGTAACAATATCAACAATCTCCGAGTCCTTTATCAATTGCTCGGGTGAGTTGTAATGCTTAATATTAAATTTTGACTCAACTTCCTTTGCTATTTCTTTATCAGGATCATAAAAGCCAACCAAATCTAACTTATCTGATTCTTTAATACATTTTATATGAATCTTACCTAAATGACCTGCACCTAATACACCAATTTTTTTCACAATATTTATTATTTTATGGTTTTATAATTAAACTGATTTATAAAAACTTTATTTTTATTTGAGTAAAAATAAACAATCAACTGCAAAGCTAAAATTTTTTTTGAATCTAAATTTATTATTTTAGTAATTTTAAAACAAAGTTGATTTTATTTATTAAAATTATACTTATATCTTTGAACTTTTTTATTAAAATAGGAATAATTTTAACATATTTTTTTACAGCATAATCTTTATACTAAGATGATAGATTCTTACAAACACAAAGGCCTACGAAAAAAATTAGTTGAAGAGGTTAATAAAAAGGGGATTGAAGATAAAAATATACTTTCAGCTATAGAAAAAATTCCAAGGCATTTTTTTCTTGACTCATCTTTTGAGTCTTTTGCTTATGAAGACAAGCCTTTTCCAATAGGTTCAGGTCAAACAATTAGCCAACCTTATACCGTAGCATATCAAACATATCTACTTGATGTAAAGCCAAGGGAGAAAATATTGGAAATAGGAACAGGAAGTGGCTATCAGGCATGTGTTTTAATAGAACTCGGGGCAAGAGTATACAGTATTGAAAGACATCGCACCTTATACCAAAAAGCTAAGAAACAACTAAGAAGTATGGGTTATTCGCCAAATCTTTTTTATGGTGACGGTTATAAAGGACTGCCTGCTTATTCTCCTTTTGATAAAATTTTGATTACAGCAGCTGCACCTGAATTACCTCCGGAATTATTCAAGCAATTAAAGATTGGCGGAGTAATAGTTATTCCTGTTGGGGGAAGCGAAAACCAAACAATGAAAAGGATAATTAAAACCGATGATAATAATTTTGAAGAAGAATCTTTTGGCTATTTTAGATTTGTTCCTCTTCTATCTGATAAAGAATAAATTGTTATTTTATATCAGTACTTTTATCTATAACATCTCTTAAACCATTACTAATCAACATAAGAGATAAAACGCTTAACATTATACAAATACCGGGAAGAATTGCCAGATAAGCTTTATCTAAAACAATATAGGCATAATTCTCTTTAATCATATTACCCCATGATGGTATAGGAGGTTGAACGCCAATCCCTAAGAAACTTAATCCTGCCTCTATCAATATTGCTGAAGCAAAGTTTGCAGCAGATATCACAACTACAGGACCTAGAATATTTGGAATTATATGTTTAATTATTATCCTGTAATTGGGTAATCCCAGAGCCCTTGTCGCTTCAATAAACTCCTTTTCCCTAACACTTAATATTTGCCCACGAACAACGCGTGCTACCTCAACCCACATTGTTAGTCCGACAGCAACAAATATCTGCCAATAACCCTGCCCTACAGCAAAAGTTATAGCTATTACCAATAAAATAGTTGGAACAGACCATACAACATTTATAAGCCACACGATAAAATCATCAACTACACCTCTAAAAAATCCACCAATACTACCTAATAACAACCCTATTACCAAAGAAATAAAAACCGCAATAAATCCAACGGATAATGATACCCTCGTGCCTATAATCATCTGGCTCAGCATATCTCTACCAAACCTATCCGTACCTAATAAAAACGATTTAGTCTTTACATGCTCTTCTAAAACCTTTTTACGCATTGACTCGATAGATAAATCCTTTTCTCTACCATCTATTGTATAAATAGTTGCTAAATCTCCATCTATACTATATTCTTTAACGGCAAACAAAACATTAGCCAATGAAAAATTCAACTTGCGACCTGCTATTTCAGGATCTCCACTATATTCTTCAATATAAACATAAAACCCGTCAAACCATATATCATTAAAGGGAGTAGTATAATAGGGTAACGGTTCTCCATGAAACATTTTGCTAATCAATGATATATCCCTGCTTATCTCATTTTTTTTTACAAATAACATGTTGGTTTTAAATCCGGGACTCTGACCTGCTATTTGAAGTTGCTGATGATTTGAATAAGGAGTTGAGTCAGGGGTTATTAAATATCCTAAAAAAGCAATAGTAATAGAAAAAACCATCCATAACAAAGCTATAACAGCTATTTTGTTTCTTCTAAATCTATTCCAGGTTATGTTAACTAAAGACCCTTCTCTTATTTTTTTATTAAAGTTGAACAATGAAATGAAATTTTTTCTCAAAATTTAAAACATTTTTTTGCTAAATTATAACTTTTTGATTATTTGTTTGTTTATTTTTGTATATAATTAATAAAATATTTTTGATTTTAATTAGTTTAGTAATTGATATGCAGGTTTTTTAAACTTATTTTTTTAACAAATATACCCTACTTTATTTATATTATAATATAAAGCAGTTATTTGTAAAATATTTATAAAATTAATTATATAAAAATAAAATTAAATTAAAATTCATTCTTATGAAACAAAAAAACATTTTATCACTAGCTCTTTCTTTTATTTTTTTAATTAGCTCAACTTTGTTAATATCCGAAGAGCCTCAGGAAGTTCCGACAGTTAATTGGTTTACTATTGAAGAGGCAGCTGAAAAAATAGAGGAAGAACCGAGAAAAGTATTTGTTCATATTTATACTGACTGGTGTGGATTTTGTCGCCGTATAGAAAATGAAGCATTTAAACATCCCGTAATTGTTGAAATATTAAACGAGAATTACTACCCTGTTAAGTTGGACGCAGAACAAGACGAGCCTATAAATTTTAAAGGTGATAAATTTATTAACGAAAATCCCGGCAAAAGGCGTAGTGCTCATAATTTTGCTATCGCTCTTCTGCGAGGACAATTAAGTTATCCTTCTATGGCTTTTTTCAATGAAGATTTAAAACTCATATCGGCAATACCCGGATACAGAGGCGCTAAAGATGTTGAATCCATGCTTATGTTCTTTTATAACGAAGAATATTATAAAACTAAGGATTTAGACGGCTATATGAAAAACTATGAAGGCAGAGTTAATGATTAGATTTTTATTTATAAATTTTTATATATTTAAACAAAATGTTGTATATTTGCACTCGTTAAAAAATAAAAAAATTTACTGAAATGGCAAAGAAATCAAAAGATGCAAGGGTTCAAGTGATTTTAGAATGCACTGAGCATAAACAAAGTGGAGTTCCCGGAATTTCCAGGTATATCACAAAAAAAAATAAAAAGAATTCTCCTGACAGACTTGAACTAAAAAAGTACAATCCTATACTTAGGAAAATGACAATTCATCGTGAAACCAAATAAAGTATAATATTATGGCAAAGAAAGTAGTAGCAACATTAAAAACAGACACAGGCAAGGGTTTTGCTAAAGTGATAAGAACAAAAAAATCTAATAAGACCGGAGCTTATTTTTTTAAAGAAGAAATTGTAGCAACTGATAAAGTTAAAGAGTTTTTTTCAAAATAAAAGAAAATGCTTTTTTTATCAGATAACTTTTATATTTAATAAGTTTTTTGTTTTTTGGTATATGTCATTAATAAAAGCCCGGTATTAACCGGGTTTTTTATTAAATATTTTTTTTAGAGAAATAATTTTAATTATTATAATTAATAAAAATGTAAAATGGGAGTTTTTGATGTTTTTAGCAAAAATAAAGAAGAAAAATTAGAGCAAGGGCTCTCAAAAACACGTAATAGTTTTTTCTCTAAGCTCTCCAAAGCAGTTGCAGGAAAATCCAAAGTAAATGCAGAAACACTTGATGAACTCGAGCAAGTTCTTATTGAATCTGATGTTGGAGTTGAAACTACTATAAAAATAATTGAAAAAATAGAAGAACGAGTTGCAAAAGATAAATATATTAACACCGAAGAACTCAATCTTCTACTTAAAGAAGAAATAATTGACCTGCTTGTTGAGAGTAAAACCGAATATTTTTCCAATATTGGTCCTGAAAGCACAAATAAACCATTCGTTATTATGGTAGTAGGGGTTAATGGAGTTGGAAAAACTACAACTATAGGAAAATTAGCACATAAATTCAAAGCTGCAAACAAGAAAGTTATTCTGGGTGCTGCTGATACTTTTAGAGCAGCCGCTGTTGACCAACTAACAATTTGGTCTGAAAGAGCCGGTGTACCACTTGTTAGTAAAGGAATGAATGCTGACCCCGCCGCTGTAGCTTATGAAACTCTGGAGAAAGCAATTAAGGATAATTATGACGTAGCTATAATCGACACAGCAGGAAGATTGCACAATAAAGTTAACCTTATGAATGAGCTTTCAAAAATAAAAAGAGTCATGAAAAAACTTATTGATGAAGCTCCTCAGGAAATTCTTCTTGTTTTAGATGGCTCTACAGGACAGAATGCTTTTCAACAAGCTAAACAGTTTACTGAAACTACCGAAATTAATGCCCTGGCTGTCACAAAACTTGATGGAACAGCCAAAGGTGGTGTCGTCATCGGAATATCAGACCAACTGAAAGTACCTGTAAAATATATCGGTGTTGGAGAAAAAATTGAAGACCTTCAGATTTTCGACAGAGTTGCTTTTGTTGAAAAGCTTTTTCTAAAATAAAATTGTAATGCCAAAGCATATTAATATTATCACTCTCGGTTGTTCTAAAAACCTTGTTGACTCTGAGTATCTGATTGGAAATCTTAAAGCCAAAGGTTATAAAGTTACCCATGAATCTTTAAAGCCCGCAAATATTATAATAATTAACACATGCGGTTTTATTGAAGATGCTAAAGATGAGTCTATCGAAACTATACTAAAATATGCTAACGACAAAAAAAGTGGCAAAACAGATACTTTAATAGTAACAGGTTGCTTGTCTCAAAGATATAAAAAAGAGCTTTTACAAGAAATTCCCGAGGTTGATGCTTTTTTTGGTGTTTACGATCAAAATAATCTTTTAAAGTTTATTGACAAAAATCATGAAAAATTTATCCCACAACGCTGCATAACCACTCCATCTCATTATGCCTACCTTAAAATCGCTGAAGGATGTGACAGAACATGCTCTTTCTGTGCTATCCCAATTATAAAAGGAAAATATCATTCAAAATCTATAAAAAGTATTACTGAAGAAGCCAATGAATTAGCAAAGAAAGGTGTTAAAGAGCTTTTAGTGATAGCCCAAGATATTAGTTATTATGGAATTGATATTAAAAGAAAAAAACTTTTAGGTGAATTGCTAGAAGAGCTTGTAAAAATAAACAATATCGAGTGGATAAAACTCCATTATGGTTATCCGTTAAACTTTCCCGATAATGTTATTGATATGATGGCTGATAATGAAAAAATTTGCCGTTACATTGATATCCCCCTTCAACATATAAATGACAGTATCTTAAAATCAATGAAAAGAGGTGTTAATAAAAAACATAATATAAAACTAATTGAAAATTTACGCAAAAAAGTGCCTGAAATAGCAGTTCGAACTACATTTATGGTAGGTTATCCGGGAGAAACAAAAAGACAGTTTAATGAACTACTTCAGTTTGTAAAAGACACAAAGTTTGACAGACTTGGAGTATTCAAATACTCAGCTGAAGAAGACACCCCTGCATGGAAACTAAAAGATGATGTTCCTGATGAGGTTAAAGAAGAGAGGATGCACTTGATCATGGAAGAGCAACAAAAAATTTCATTAGAGCTTAATAAGAACAAAATCGAAAAAAGCTTCAAAGTTATTATTGACAGGAAAGAAGGCGACTATATGATAGGCAGGACAGAATTTGATTCACCTGAAATTGATAATGAGGTATTAATAAAAAATTCTTGTAATATTATTAAACCGGGGGATTTTTTGAATGTAGTTGTTGAAGATGCTTCTGAATTTGATATTTATGGTAGTATTGTTAAATGTTAAATAAAAAATTTACCATATAAGGCATATCAGGTCATATAAGATGGCTTAGTTACTTTCTGCTTTCTATTTATAGTCCCACGCAAAAACCGCAAAAAAAGATAAGGTCACAAAAAAAATCAGCTATTATAAAATTCTTGCAATAATTAGCAAACTAAAACCTTTGCGAACTTTCGCATTTAATCATTTCGCGACCTTTGCGTGAACTTTTTTTAGCAAACTTTCTGATTTTTCATTCGTGAATTCGTGGCTTAATTTTGTTGAATAATGATAACTTTCAAAATTATTATAAAACATTTATTAGCTTTGCAATAAAAACCTTATAATGAGCGAAAATGAATTATACATGCAACGCTGTATTGACCTTGCAGTTAATGGTTTGGGGAATGTCGCCCCCAACCCTTTAGTAGGAGCTGTTGTTGTACATGAAAACAAGATAATTGGTGAAGGATATCATAAAAAATACGGAACTGATCATGCTGAGGTCAATGCAATAAATAATATTAAAAACTCTAAACTACTCCCCTACTCTACTTTATACGTTAATCTTGAACCATGTTGCCACTATGGAAAAACTCCTCCTTGTACAGATATTATAATAAAATCAGGTATAAAAAAAGTAGTAATAGGAAATATTGATGTTAATCAAGTGGTTGCAGGAAAAGGTGTATTAAAACTTAGGAATAATGGTTGTGAAGTAGTAACGGGAATATTAAAAAATGAATGTTTTGATTTAAATAAAAGATACTTTACTTTCCTTCAAAAAAAACGCCCGTATATTATTCTCAAATGGGCTCAATCTGCTGATAACTATATAGATAAAAAAAGAGGACCAAATGATGAAAAGAAACCTAATTGGATAACAGGAAAAGTAGCACAAACACTTGTACACAAATGGCGGTCAGAAGAACAAGCTATTATGATAGGAGCAAATACAGTGATGACAGATAACCCCAAATTAAACACAAGACTTTGGCATGGAAAAGACCCTCTTAGAATTGTTATTGACCCTGAACTTGAAATTCCTGATAATTACAGCTTATTTGATAATACCGTAAAAACATTAATAGTTAATCAAAAGAAAAATGATTTAGAAGAAAATACTACCTGGCTTAAAGTAGATTGTTTTTGCGATAATTTCTTCCCTGATTTGATGAGTTATCTGTATAAAGAAAATATTCAATCCATAATTGTTGAAGGAGGAACAAAATTATTGCAAAGCTTCATTGATGTAAATCTTTGGGATGAAGCAAGAATATTTACCGGAAAACAATTTTTTGGCGAAGGTCTTAGAGCTCCTGATATTAAAGGCAAAAAAGTATCAGAAACTAAAATTCAAAAAGAAACACTTTGTGTTTTAAAAAATAAAGTTGTTTAGCAGATATAAGCAAGATTTATAGTTAATTAATCTTGTATAATAAGTTTTAATATCTAATAAAAAACCATTAAGAAAATTAAGGGATTAAGAACATTAAGACAAAATCTCTTAAAAATGACCCTTAATAAATCTTAATTGCCCTTAAGTCCTTAATGTTTCCATTTTAAAAATCATCTATGCAAGCTGAAGTTTGATGTTTATTCCTGACTTGCAGATAAAAATTTGAGTAAAAAAATAATTATCACGTAATCAATTAGTTGTTAGTTTACACTTTAAAAAATAGGAGTTTCATCCGGAAGACATGTGAAACTTTTTTATCTTTACATATCAAAATAAGGTTATGCTTTATTATTTATTAAAAAAATAAAAGTTTTTGAGCAAGGTAAATTAATTGTTTATATATTCGCATTAAAAAAATATAATATATGAATGAGCATAATTTTAAAAAAATCAATGTAAATCAAATAAAAGATAATTTTTTCAAATCCTTTGCAGATGAATGGATGCTTCTTTGTGCCGGCAAAAAGGATAATTATAACATGATGACAGCCGCATGGGGAAATATTGGCATTTTATGGAATAAACCTGTTGCTATTTGCTATGTCAGACCCCAAAGATTTACATACAGATTTATGGAAACAAACTCACATTTTACAATAAATTTTTTTCCTGAGAATTATAAAGATGTTCTTGAATTATGCGGAACAAAATCGGGTAAGGATATAAATAAGATGAAAATTGATAAACTAACACCGATTGAAACTGTCGAAAATAACGTTATTTTTAATGAATCAAGATTGGCTATAGAATGCAAAAAAATATATTTTGACGATATAAAACCGGAAAACTTTGTTGACCAGTCATTTGAAAAATTGTATATCATCAAAGACTATCACAGACTTTATATTGGGGAAATAATCAATGTTTTTAAATCTAAATAAAACCCATTAAGTCTTGATTTAAAATATTGTAAAACACATATTTAACTATAAATTATTCAATAATTAATTTTATTTATCCGTGTTAAAAAAAGTAAGAAAAAAATACAGAAAGTTTTTTTTCAATAAGCAAAAGAAAAAAAACAAAAGAAATAAAAAAGTTGTAAATTATTTTGATGCTAATAGCATTGGAATTATTTATGACGCAAGTATTGAAGATAATTACAACTTTATAACAGAATGTGTAAAAAAAATTCAGTCAGATAATAAAAAGGTTAATACTCTTGGCTATATAAAGCATAAAAAATTACCTGATTATTGTTTTCCCAAACTAATATTCGGTTTCTTCTTTGCCAAAGATTTTAAATGGAATTATAAGCCAAAGTCAAATTTTGTAAAAGAATTCATTGAATCTGAATACGACATACTTATTGATTTAAGTCCTTGCGAGATATATCATGCTAAACATATAGCCGGCTTATCTAAAGCAAAATATAAAACAGGAAAATTAAATAATGAATATCTGCATATATATGACCTAATGATAGATATTAGTGATAGTTCATCAATTGAAGAGCTTTATGAAAACAGTTTGCATTATCTAAAAACAATTAACAAAAAATAATAATTATGAATAACAAATTTAAAGGTACGGGTGTAGCTATAGTAACTCCTTTTAATGAAGATAAAAATATAGATTTCAGTTCTTTTGGAAAAATAATTGAATATCAAATAGCAGGCGGAGTAAATTATCTTGTTTTTTTAGGAACAACGGGCGAAGCAGTTGTTCTTGACGGCAATGAGAAAAATGAAATTATAAGTTTTGCAAAAAAAATTGTTAATAATCGTGTTCCTATTGTTATAGGCATTGGAGGAAATAACACAAAGCAAGTTACTGATACTATTGAAAAAACCGATCTTGAAGGTATTGACGCAATACTCTCTGTAAGTCCGTACTACAACAAACCCCAGCAAAGAGGTATATATGAGCATTATAAAGCTATCGCAGAAACATCTCCGGTGCCTGTTATAATTTATAATGTACCTGGAAGGACAGGTTCAAATATTTCTGCTGAAACAACCCTGAAAATAGCACACGATCTTCCTAATGTAATAGCTACAAAAGAAGCTTCAGGCAATTTTGAGCAAATATCAACAATAATAAAAAACCGCCCGGAAGATTTTTTGGTAATCTCAGGCGATGACCCACTTACACTACCACTATTAGCTATAGGAGGCGACGGAGTTATATCTGTTACCGCTAATGTTTTTCCAAAACAATTTTCGGATATGGTAAATTTCGGACTTTCAGGAGATTTTGATAAAGCAAAAAACATTCATCTGCAACTAACTGATGTTATGAAAGCCCTTTTTGCCGATGGAAGCCCCTCAGGAGCCAAAGCTGCACTGACTGAAATGGGTCTATGCAAAAATATCGTAAGACCTCCATTGGTAAACGTAAGTGATAAGGTTAATGAAATGATAAGTAAAATAATAAAGGATATTAAATAAATAATTTTAAACCTTTTATATTTTTAACCCGGTTTTGTGAAAAAAGTATCAAATTTATTTTTATCCCTGCTTGTTTTGTTGTTTATCGGACAACAAAATCTAGTTAGCAATGATAATGCTCAAAGCTACCTTGAGCAAAAAGGTGAGGTGTATTTTTCATTTTCTTTACCTGATAAAAAGATATTTTCCGAACTCTTAAACACTATATCTGTTGATAATATCGCAGATAATATCGTTTACGCTTACGCCAACTCTGATAAATTTGAGGATTTTCTTGGCTATAATATTTCATATAAGGTATTAAAACACCCCGGGAATGTTGATTTTGACCTTAATATGAAAACGTCAAAAGACTTATTTAAAAAAGATTATCCTGATGAATGGGATTTTTATCCCACTTATGAAGCTTATGTTGACTTAATGTATCAATTTGAAGCTGATTATCCTGATCTTGTTCAGATAATAAATATCGGGCAAACTGTTATGGGAAGAGATATGCTTTTTGCTAAAATATCTCCTGATGTTAATTCTCAACGCCCGGTCCCGCAATTTATGTACACTTCTACAATGCATGGTGATGAAACGGGAGGTTTTATACTTTCATTAAGACTGATTCATTATCTTATCAGTAATTATGGGGTTAATGATGAAGTTACAGCATTAATGGATAATGTGGATATTTGGATATGCCCTAATGAAAATCCCGATGGAACTTATACTAATGACAACTCAACAGTAAATGGAGCAACAAGAGGTAATGCAAACGGCGTTGATCTAAACAGGAATTATCCTAATCCTGTATCTCAACATGACGTCCAAGAAATAGAGACGGTTAATATGATTAATTTTACCGATACTATCAATTTTATAATGTCAGCTAATATGCATGCCGGAGTGGAGCTTGTGAATTTTCCTTTTGACAGTTGGATATCAAATGTTAGAAAACATGCTGATCATAACTGGTGGGAGTTTGTTATGAATGAATATGTTGATACCGTTTATCACTATTCAATACCGGGTTATATGACAAACCAAGGTGGAGTAACTCATGGAGGCGATTGGTACGTTATAGATGGAAGCCGGCAAGATTTTTTTAACTATTACAGAAGTTGTAGAGAGTTTACTCTTGAACTAAGTACTCAAAAAATACTTGAACCGGAACTTTTGCCCGATTTGTGGGAGTACAACTACCGTTCTCTTTTAAATTATATTAAGCAAGCTAAATATGGTGTTCATGGATTGGTTTATGATAAAGATACAGAAGAACCTTTAATTGCCGATATTGTTATTGAAGGATACGATGAATACTATTCACAAATAAAAACCTCATTGCCTTTTGGGAATTTTAACAGACCCCTGCTTGAAGGAACTTATGATATAATATTTTCAAGTGAAGGATATATAACAAAAAGAATAAATGATATTGAAGTAACTAATCATAACACAACATTTCTTGAAGTTGAACTTGAGCCAATTTATGAATTGCCTGAAATTGCAGTTTATCCTGAAACACTCCAATTTGGAGAACAATATATAAATAGCGAATATTCATATAATGTTACTATAGAAAATACAGGATCTGACACATTAGAGATATATTCAATTAACATTCAAGGTGATGATGTTTTTTATACAGAGCAATCTGTAAAACTATCAGAATTTGAAATACCGCCGGGAGAATCTGAAATAATTGAAGTGTACTTTTATCCTCAAGCACAAATGGAATATAGTGCTACTATGATAATAGAATCCAATGACGATAGTAATCCTGAAGTTGAAGTAAGTTTAACCGGCGAAGGGAAAAGCAGATTTTCAGTATCAATATATGAGTCGGGCAAAGAAGATCTTTTTTTAGAAGTATATCCGAATCCTGTTACAATATATTCAAAGCTCGAAGTTAAAAATAAGAATTACAAGCATTTAACAATCAATATTTATGACATTCAAGGTAATAAAGTAAGCGAGATATTCAGTGGAGGATTGTCTGCCGGCAACCATCACTTTCCTTTACAAGAGCATTATAAATCATTAGAAAAAGGTGCTTATTTTATAGCATTAAACAACATAAAATCCATAAAAATTCTTGTTGTTAAATGAGTTAATAAAGAAGCTGTATTAACTCTTAACCATAATAACACTTTTCTGTGTAAAACTATTCTAAAGTTAAATATTAAAATCTATAAAACACGGTGCATAAATGTTTAACCTTTAAAAATTTTTTTAATATATTTGCTTCGAAATAATTATTTATTTTTCACAAACACCAATTATCAAAACTAGCATGATCAAAAAACAATATTTCATATACGAAGCACTTGCCGGTTTTATAATATATCCCATAAGTATTTTTTCTCGCAGAGCTCGCAGAGAGCGCGAAGAGTTTATTCATCTCTGCGCCCTTAGCGCCCTTTGCGAGAAACAATCATATTTAGCCGGAAAGAAAAATAAACCAATTTTAAACTATTTTGATTAAAAAATAACATTAGTGTCCACTAAAAATTAATTAACGTTCTTTGAAATCATTGATAGATTACGATTTTATAACTTTTTCACACGGCGACGATTTGAATTGATTAGTTTTCTTATTTTAATTATAATACTATGAATCAGGGAAAATACGTTTTCTCATAAATTGTAGATTTTTTACCTCAAAGGACATTTGATAAAATTGTCAAGCAATATAATGTCAATAAGTATATTAAACATTTTACTTGTTGGAATCAACTCCTATGCATGGTTTTCGGACAACTTACAAACCGAGATAGTCTGCGGGATTTGATTGTTGCTATTCATGCATATGAAGGCAAATCATATCATCTAAACTTTGGTAAAAGTTGTAAATCGTTGTAACCTGGCAAAAGGTAATGAAAACAGACGTTACAAGACATTTGAAGTATTTGCTTATCATCTTTTGGCTATTTAGAAAACAAAGAGCAAACCAAGACTTTAAAATCAGAGGTCAGGTTTATACTTTTGACTCCACAACGATTGATCTCTGCTTAAGTGTCTTCTGGTGAGCAAAGTTTCTAAAAAACAAAAGGTGATATTAAATTAAACACCTTATTTTGACATCACAACACAAATCTCAACCTTTGTAAATATAGCTTCCGCTGGAGTTTATGATGCAACCCAATGGATTATCTTCTTTATGAATCTGGAGCATATTTACATTCTTGATAGTGATTATGTTGATTATGATAGGATTTACAGTATTACAAAGCACTCTAGCAAGTTTTGTTGTAAGATCTAAGGACAATCTTCGTTTTAGACACATATATTCTTTAATATGATTACACTATTGCTGCGTTTAACATTTTCAAAATAGCTTAAAAAAAATTATCTCAGTTAACTCCAAACGTTCTTTAATTTTTTGATTTGAATTCACTAACTTTTGTAGTTTTAATCCATACTATTTATGAATGAAGTCAAATCGTCGCCGTGTGAAAAAGTTATAAAATCGTAATCTATCAAAAATTTCAAGAAATAACAAATAATTTTTAAAAAATACTAAGTGCAACATTCAACAACAAATTATTTAAATATTTTAATTATTATAATTATACAACTATGAACAAGCATTTATTAAAATTATTATTAAGAAAAAGTTTATTGCTAATTGTTTTTTTAATACTTTCTGCC